>NZ_JACSLF010000020.1:0-6894 GCF_018617975.1 Exiguobacterium sp. s21
CTCTTTAAAAATGACGAAGCTTGCGCTTCATTCAAAAATTGTAAAACTTATTTTTGCCTCATCGTTCAGTTTTCAAAGTTCGTCTGTCGTTCTTGGCGACTTAAATATCTTAACAAGCTATTAACGAGAAGTCAATATCTTTTTTAGATTTTTAAAACCGCTCTCGGCGACGTCTATTAATATATCAATAAAACTTTAAATGCACAATAACTTTTTCAGAAAAACTTTAAATTATTTTTCAGTCTCTGCGTTTTTTGTAGGAAATGATGAACGCGTTTCTAGTTCCTTCATTATATAGAGAAAAAAGTGACCGTTGAATGGACCTAACCATTCGGCATATAAAAAGGCGAGATGGAATATCTCGCCTTACGATCTTAAATTCGAAAGTGAAACTTTGCGTTGCTTCGCCTCTTTTAAATAAAAGAAGTACAATGCTTCCGCTTGTTTAACTTGCGCTGCTAATTCCCCAGTGTCTTCGATACTCACTTCAAGTATGTGACGTTTCGATTCGTACTTCGCCTTAGCATCTAACAGCTCTAACAAAAATCGTTGGTCATATCCGTCTCGGAGAGGTTTGCGAAACCACCTCATAGTTCGCGTCTACCTTCCATCGCTCTTGATAAGGTCACTTCATCCGCATATTCTAAATCGCCGCCTACAGGTAAACCGTGCGCCAGACGCGTTACACGAATCCCAGTCGGTTTTAACAGCCTGGACAAATACATTGAAGTCGCTTCCCCTTCGATATTCGGGTTAGTCGCCAAAATCACTTCACTAATCGCTTCATTCTCTTGAAGGCGCGTCAACAAACTCGATACGTTAATATCTTCAGGGCCAATCCCTTCCATTGGGCTAATCGCCCCATGCAAGACATGGTACTTCCCACGATACTCTCGCATCTTCTCCATCGCAATCACATCTCTAGAATCTTGAACAACACAGACCACCGTCTCGTCGCGATGGGAATCCGTACAAATCGCGCATGGGTCAACATCTGTAATATGCCCGCATACCGTACAATATTTAATATCACGCTTAGCGCTGACAAGAGCCTTAGCGAACGTCAGCACATCGTCTTCTTCCATATCTAATACGTGGAATGCTAGACGTATGGCAGTTTTCGGACCAATGCCCGGCAATTTGGTAAAGCTTTCAATCAAACGTCCGATCGCTTCAGGGTATTGCAACTCACATCTTTCCTTTCTTCACTTAAAAGCCTGGAAGGTTCATCCCTTGCGTAAAACGTCCCATTTTGTCATTAACGAGTTGGTCAGCTTGCTTCATCCCGTCGTTAACTGCTGCCAAAACAAGATCTTGCAACATTTCGACGTCATCTGGATCGACAGCATCTTCAGCGATGATGACATCTAGCACTTCTTTATGTCCACTGACGATAACTTTTACCATGCCGCCACCTGCCGTACCTTCAACAGTCAAGTCTTTCAATTCTTCTTGAGCTTTCGCCATATCTTTTTGCATTTTCTGCATTTGCTTCATCATATTGTTCATGTTTCCCATTCCACGCATGTAGAGCGCCTCCTTTTAAACTTCTTCAATTTCAACGACGTCACCGAAACGTTCAACGGCCTTCGAGACAAGTGGATCTTCTTCAACCACTTCCTCTTCTTTATGATCCGAACGTTCAGCTTGTTTACGAAGGATGAACTCATTCTTCAACTCAACCCAATCGGTCTCTAGTACGGCCATGATTTCTCGACGAATTCCCGTCACTTCAAACAAGGCTTGTTCAATCACGTCTCGCGTGCGACCGTTCGAGCTAACTTGCTCGTAGTGCCACGTCATCCCATCTTTAAATTGTACCAGTAAGGTGTCACTAGCACAAAGCACAGCCTCACTCTCATAGAATAGTGCAAAAATTGGACCATCCTGCGTTCGGATATTCCCCATGATATCTTCCCAGCTATCACGTATTGCGTTTAAATGCTGTCGTTCCGCTCGTTGCAATAATTGACGGATGCGTTCCTTCGGGACTCGAATTTGAGTTCGCTTGGCAACTTTAGGTTTCTCTGTTGTTGCTTCCGCTGCAGGGACTCCCGTTTTTTTGACCTCACTCAACTCGCGACTCAGTTCACGGACCTGCTCTTGAAGTTGTTTCATCTGTTCTGTCATCGTCCGCCCTTGTTCGGCGATACGAATAAACGTTAGTTCTACCAAAACTTTCGGATGATTCGATAATCGCATCTGTTGCTGACAATCATTCAACTCTTCAATCACTTGGAATAGCTCATCTGTCGACGTCGCTTCAACAAATTGTCGGAACGTCTCTGTCGGACGAGCGCGTTCGAGTAAATCGACCGCTTGAGGTGAGGCCTTTAATAGTAAGGCGTCACGATGAACGAATACGAGATCTTCAATGAATCGCTTCAAATCCTTACCTTCACGCAACATCGTTTCCAACGTACTCAAAATTTGATCAAGTTGCTTTTGCTGTAAGCCGTAAGCCATATCGAGCAGAGCATCATCCGTCACCGCGCCGGTCACTTCTAGCACAGCGTCTTCGGTCAAACGGCCATCGCTAAAAGCGAGCGCTTGATCGAGTAGGCTGAGTGCATCGCGCATCCCACCATCGGCAGCACGGGCAATCAGCTTGAGCGCCTCTGGATCATAGTCATAATCTTGATCGTTCAAGATATAGGCCATACGTGTCTGCAATTGACCGACTTCATGCCGTTTCACATCAAAACGCTGACAACGCGAGATGATAGTTGCTGGAATTTTATGCGGTTCTGTCGTCGCCAAAATAAAGATGGCATGCGCCGGCGGTTCTTCTAACGTCTTTAACAAGGCGTTGAAGGCACCTGTCGAAAGCATGTGCACTTCATCGATGATATATACTTTGAAGCGCGCTTGAGAAGGCGGATATTTGACCTTATCCCGGATTTCTCGAATCTCGTCGACCCCGTTATTTGAAGCCGCATCGACTTCAAACACGTCCGGGCTTGTCCCTTCCGTGATTGCAATACAAGTCGGGCACGTATTACACGGCTCTCGTGTAGGCGCCGTCTCGCAGTTGATGGCTTTCGCGATAATTTTCGCCAGACTTGTCTTCCCGGTCCCTCGTGGACCCGAAAACAAATAGGCATGTGACATTCGTTCCTCAAGCAACGCATTTTGAATCGTGCGTGTGATATGAATTTGACCGACAACCTCTTGGAACGACTGCGGACGATAAACCCGATACAACGCTTGATACGCCATGTCCCCGCCTCCTTTCTTCCTTACATTCTCTATTTCATCATACAAAAAAATCTACAACCCTGGGGCCGTAGATTGAAGTTATTAAATAAATCTGCCGCGCACCGATTTCTGAAAGCACGTCAATGTGCGTTACTCATGCAGTTTGCTCGGCCCAAGCACCCCTGCGGCACACGGTACGTCACCACTTAAGGCTGCTTCCTTCCGGACCTGACCTGGTTCATGGGTGACCGTTGCGCAGGACTCAGACGTCAACGCCACTTACACGAGGACAGGCCACACCAATGCACTCCCTCGAATCGGAATTCAGTCTCGCTATAGCGGATTGCGAGTTACAGGGCACCGCTACCTCCCCGCCTAGCACGGCAAATGGGTAAATGAAGTTAGGCACCACGTTGAGTGCTATTACATTATACTGTTTAATCAGGTGGGTTGCAACCTCTCTGTTCAAGCCGCGCCTGCTTCTTCCGTTCTCTAAGGTTTCGGAAGAAGCTCGTCAGCAACTCGCCACACTCTTCTGCTAAAACATTTTCGGTTACTTCGGCTTGGTGATTGAAGCGTTCGTCTTGAACAAGGTTCATGAGCGTCCCACAACATCCACCCTTCGGATCGCGGGCACCAAAGACGACCCGCTTCACACGAGACAGCACGATGGCCCCTGCACACATCGGGCACGGCTCTAACGTGACGAACAGTTCACAATCCTCTAAACGCCAATTGCCGAGCGTCTGGTTTGCCTGCTCAATCGCAATCATCTCGGCGTGGGCCGCTGCCAACAAGTCGGTTTCCCGACGATTATGACCGACGGCAATCACCTCATCACCTTTAACGATGACGCATCCGATCGGGACTTCGCCGATTGCTTCCGCCTTCTTTGCTTCTTCAATGGCAAGCCTCATAAATCGTTCATCTCGTTCCATATACACACTCCGTTTCTAATCACTTATTATGAAAAAAAATGAAAATCATTTCGCTCGCCCTATCCACTTCATTGTATGCTAGAATGGAACTTGCACTTTGGATAATGGAGGATGACATCATATGTTTATAACGGTAGAGGGACCGATTGGTGTCGGGAAAACGTCACTGGCCCATATCATCAGTCAGCACTTTTCAATGCAGATGCTGAATGAAATTGTAGAAGAGAATCCGTTTCTCGGCAAGTTTTATGAAGATATCGACGAATGGAGCTTCCAAACGGAGATGTTCTTCCTTTGCAATCGCTTCAAGCAATTAGACGATATCCACAAACACCACTTGAGTCAACAGCAATCCGTCGTTTCTGACTATCATATTTTCAAGAACTTAATTTTCGCTCACCGTTCCCTGAGACCAGCTCATTTGAACAAATATGAGCAAATCTATAAGATTTTGACACACGATATGCCGAAACCTGATGTCGTCATCTACTTACACGCCAGCATCGAGACGTTAATGAAACGTGTCGCCTTGCGTGGACGTGAAGTAGAAGAGAACATGTCTCGCGATTACCTCGAACAGCTCGCTCATGATTATGAAACGTTTATCGAATCATACCGCGCGACGCATCCCGAAGTGACGATTCTTTCGTTTAGCGGAGATGAGCTCGACTTCGTCCAAAATCCGGATGATTTGACGCACGTCCTCTCGACGATCGAACGTGAATTAGAATTGACTAAAGGAGCAAAAATCAAATGACGCTGAATGAAAAATATAACATTCCGAACGATACGATCATCACGATCGGTGGAATGGTCGGAATCGGTAAATCAACGATCACGAACTCACTTGCCGATGCCCTCAACTTCCGCACTTCACTTGAGAAAGTAGACACGAACCCTTATCTCGATAAATTTTATCATGATTTTGAGCGTTGGAGTTTCCACCTTCAAATCTATTTCTTGGCTGAACGGTTCAAAGAACAGAAGAAAATCTTCCAATACGGCGGCGGCTTTATCCAAGACCGCTCGATTTACGAAGATACTGGCATCTTTGCCAAGATGCACTATGAGAAAGGGACGATGTCTCCAACCGACTACGAGACGTACTCAAGTTTGTTTGAAGCGATGGTACTGACACCATTCTTCCCACACCCTGACCTTCTCATTTATCTTGAAGGCTCATTCGAGCAAGTACTCGACCGCATTCAAATGCGCGGGCGCGAGATGGAACAACAAACACCGATCACATATTGGGAAGAGATGTACGCTCGTTATACGGAGTGGATCAACAACTTCAACCTTTGCCCTGTACTTCGTCTCTCAATCGAAGAGTATGACTTGATCAATGACCCTAACTCGGTTGAACTCATTTTGGAGAAAATCGAGAAACAATTGACGATCGCTCGCGAAGCGAAAGTCAGATAAGTAAAGAAGGTGCACCGCTCGCTTGAGCGGTGCACCTTCTTTTTATGTGTGGGCGATATGAGGTTTCCGGTACGTCGGCGTCTTCCGAGCTTTTCGGAAACCGTCGATGGAATCAAACACTGCTGCCAAAATCGTGATGGCGACGACCAATCCAAATACCCAATCGAACGAGAGCACGCCGTTCGGAACGTTCGTCTCGATCCAGTTCAAAAATCGCGGGTCGAGTAACTGTGGGGAACTGGCCATCCAGATGATGAACGTTGCCGAGGCAATATTGTAGATCAAATTAAACGAAGCGAGCGCATACGTCCAATGTCCGTTCATCCATTTCCATACCCCAAGTACGACTTGAAGCAAGATGACGGTCACAAATAACCAAATCACATCCATCAGGAACGTTTGATTGAAGATGGGAGTGATCATCGTGAACCCCGCGTTCGTAGATTCATAAATCCCTAGTAACTGTTCGGCGTTAATATACACGCCAAACCACACAGCTGTCCAAAACAACCCAAACCCTGCGTCAAATTTACTGATTCGACCGCCCTTCACCCGTTCTTTCAGCTTGGACACATCCCATTTCATATCTGGCGCCGGTACATCATCAGGTGCATAGCGCTCAATCAAAAAGAAGACGAGCGTAATCCAAAACACGAGCTGAATCCCGACCTCCCATAGCGCATCGAACATGTTCGTCAAAAATGTGCCGATCGTCGGCATAAGCGGTCCTGAGAACGTCGGCATGCTAGACAACACGAGACCGAAGAAAACGACAGCTAAGACGATTGGAACGACAAGTTTAATTACGGTCACATACATTGGGAAAAAGCGTGGTCCGATGACATACTGTCCTTCCTTATAACGTGCGGCAACGACGGTTGGATGCCCACTCTCTTCTAACACTCGTTTCACGTCCGCCTCAGTCGGATGTTCGGGCAATGCCAGCTCAATCGATTGCCGAATCGAGGTAGCCGCCTCCTCGCGCCGTTTCGGAGGAACATGCCGTACGACCTCATCGATATACATCTCAATCCAATCCATGACGCTCATCTCCTTCCTTACGCGCCACTATAGTCTACTCTATGTAGATTCCCGGTTTACGCGCGGCTTAGCCAGATTTCGTCGGATTGCCACAAACAAAAAAAGCCGCAGACCGGAGTCTACGACCATAAAAAAAAACGCATCTGCCCATGCAGATGCCAAAACAAGCGGAGTTGGTGGGATTCGAACCCACGCGAGCCTTACGACTCCTAACGGATTTCGAGTCCGTCCCCTTCAGCCGGGCTTGGGTACAACTCCAGGCTTAAAAAAGTGTAAAAAAAAGAAAGTGGAG
>NZ_JACSLF010000020.1:6994-19407 GCF_018617975.1 Exiguobacterium sp. s21
GAGGTGGTGGGATTCGAACCCACGCAGGCTATTACACCCCTGACGGTTTTCAAGACCGTTCCCTTAAACCACTTGGGTACACCTCCAAAAAAAATATGAAATTGTTGAGCCTCCAAAAATAAAAATGGAGGAGGTGGTGGGATTCGAACCCACGCAGGCTATTACACCCCTGACGGTTTTCAAGACCGTTCCCTTAAACCACTTGGGTACACCTCCAAAGCTCATATACAATTGGTGAGCAATCATCTCGCTCGACATGATTTATAGTATCAACTTGGCAAGCAGATGTCAAACCCTTTTGTGCAAAAACATTAAAAAAACCAAAAAAATCCCGCCTGAATGATCCGTTTCAGACGGGTTGGTTTGTTCATTAGTGAGGCATTTCAATTTTCTCGATACCGCCCATATATGGACGTAGCACTTCTGGAATGACGACTGAACCGTCAGCCTGTTGGAAGTTCTCTAAAATCGCAGCGACGGTCCGGCCGACAGCGAGACCAGATCCGTTAAGCGTGTGGACGAATTCCGGCTTCGCGTTCGCTTCGCGACGGAAACGGATTCCGGCCCGGCGCGCTTGGAAGTCTTCAAAGTTCGAGCAAGATGAAATCTCGCGATACATCCCTTGCGCCGGCATCCATACTTCGATGTCATATTTCTTCGCAGCCGTGAAGCCGAGATCGGCCGTACACATGCTGAGCACTTGATATGGGAGACCGAGACGCTTAAGCACTTCTTCAGCGTGGCCCGTCAAGAGCTCGAGTTGTTCATAAGACTCTTCAGGTTTCACGAACCGGACGAGCTCGACTTTGTTGAACTGATGCTGACGAATGAGCCCACGCGTGTCGCGACCAGCTGATCCCGCTTCTGAACGGAAACAAGCGCTATACGCCGTATACGTGATTGGAAGTTGGTCTTCCGTGATGATCTCGTCACGGTGCATGTTCGTTACCGGAACTTCTGCCGTCGGTACGAGGAAATAGTTCGTATCCGCCACTTTGAATGCGTCTTCCTCAAATTTAGGAAGTTGTCCCGTCCCGGTCATCGCGTCGCGGTTGACCATATAAGGAGGGAGCACCTCAGAATAGCCATGTTCATCGGCATGCATATCCATCATGAAGTTGATGAGGGCACGTTCGAGACGGGCGCCGAGACCTTTATAAAAGACAAACCGGCTGCCTGTCACTTTACCCGCTCGTTCCACATCGACAATTTTCAAATCTTCCATGACGTCCCAATGTTGTTTGAGTTCGAATTCGAACGTCGGTTTTGTTCCGACTTCACGGATGGTGACGTTATCGTCTTCCGTTTCTCCAATCGGCGTTGATTCGTGCGGGATGTTCGGGATACTGAGGAGAATCAAGTTCAATTCGGCCTCGACTTCACGCAACTCTTCATCGAGCAATTTGATTTCGTCCCCGAGGCGACGTGTCTCGAGAATCGGTGCATCCGCATCTTGTTTGTTGCGTTTTAATTCCGCAATTTGCTTCGTCGCTTCATTTCGTTTCGCTTTCTTCACTTCAACCTCATTGATCAAGTTGCGGCGTTTCTCTTCCAACTCTGGGAAACGGTCAAGCGCACTCAAATCCTCGCCGCGATGAGCTAGCTTCGTTTTAATCTCTTCAAAATCTGTTCGTAATCGTTTAATGTCTAACATTCATTATTCCTCCTTTTTCACATAAAAAAGGTGGCACGCCCCTTTCCCGTAGGAAAGGGACGAACCACCTTGGATCCGCGTTGCCACCCTCGTTGCCCGAAATCGGGCCACTCGATGCACGTAACGTGTGCGTAACGTGACTTGTTTCCAAGCCAATGCTCCGAGGCCGATTCGGTTACATCATCCCACTAGTTTGCACCAACCACTAGCTCTCTGTCAGTAGATGACCGTAACGTACTTTTCCCCATCATTGCATCTGTCATTGAATTAGTTTTACTTTACAACATCTCAACTCTATCGACAAGACTCAGTTTTCCGAGCACGAGTCGAATCTCATCTAAAAAGTCGGAGAAGGCACGCGTCATACGTGTCAAAAACGACGCCATCTCGACCGGTTCGGCCGCGACGAGCGTTCCTTTAGGTGGAAGTTCACCATCTAGATACCGAACGCTTCCAGAAGGCTCGATGGTGACGGTCCCGACCTGTTGATCGGCCGCAATTGGGGCTTTCGTATCCGGAAGATCGTAAGTCGGTTCAGGTACATCCTGCCCTTTCTCGACGAGCACTTCAAAGGCCGACGTCGTGCGCACTTTCGCTATCTCGACCGCACCTTCAGCGACATGGAGCGTCGCCGGGACGATTTCGCCTGTCCGTAAAATCGGGGTTAAGACGAAATCTCCGTATGCATAGTCGTGAAGAGCCTTTGTAGCGGTATAGCGTCCTTGATCGGTCTTCGCTCCGAGAACGACCGACAGCACGGTACGTCCATCTCGCGTCGACACGCCGATGAAGCAGTAACCGGCATCGTCGGTCGTGCCCGTTTTGAAGCCAAGCATGCCCGGATAGGCTAAATCTCGACCGGCGAGCATCCGATTCGTCGCTTCGAAGCGGATCCCGTCGATGTCGACATACGCTTGTTTCGTCACATCGAGCACTTCCGGGAACTTCGTCAAATACGCCAAAGCGAGCATCATCAAATCATTGGCCGATGTCAAATTCTCCCCTGGACGTCCCGCTGACACAGAGTCAAGTCCCGATGCATTGGCGAACGTCGTTTGGGTCATGCCCAGTTCGGTCGCCCGTTCGTTCATTTTCTTCACGAATACCCCTTCCGAACCAGAGACGGCCTCGGCCAATGTGACCGCTGCCTCGTTCGCGGAACGAATCAACGCCACATCGTAAAGTTCTTTTACCGTGTACGGTTTATTGACGAGCGGAATCCGAGCCAATCCTGGTTTTCGGGTCAGCGCCAACGCCTTGTCGCTCGGGGTCACTTCTTGGTTCCAACTGAGGTCACCCGCTTCGATAGCTTCTCGGACTAAAAATGCGGTCATCAGCTTCGTGATTGATGCCGGAGGAAGCATGGCGTCCTCTTCTTGTGAGAACAGGATTTGTCCCGTCGTCATGTCCACAAGCATCGCGCCGGTCGCATCAACTTTAGGTGCCGCCGATGCATCCGTCGGCACGATCATATTTAAAAGGATAGCCCAAACGAGCATCCATCCGATCCATCTTTGTCTCACGGTCTTGCCCCTTTCTATACGTATCTCGTTACAGTGTAGCAAAAAAACACATGAAAAAGGCTCCCTATTTGCTAGGGAACCTTTCAATCAGACGAGTTGTCGCTTCGTCGCTTCAACCATGTCCAAGAAATAGCGGTGCATCGACAAGTCGTCCGTCAATTCCGGGTGGAACGAGCAGGCCATATACTTGTCATACCGAACCGCGACAATCGCTTCTTCGACCTCGGCGAGCACCTCGACGCTCGCTTCGACCGATGCGACTTGCGGCGCTCGAATGAACACTGCTTCGACAGTGTCATCGATTCCATTGACAGTCAAATCGACTTCAAAGCTATCAACTTGTCGTCCGAACGCATTTCGTTTGACCGTCATTGGGATTTTACGCAAGTGCGCATCATATCCTTCGACTTCGGTCGCGAGCAAAATCAAACCAGCGCACGTTCCAAACATCGGCAACTCCGTATTCTCACGTAACGGCTCGAGCAACTCGTACCGATCGAGTAGGCGACGCATCGCCGTGCTCTCCCCACCCGGTAAGACGAGTCCATCGATTCGATTTAAGTCATCGACCGAGCGGACGACGAGCGTATTCGCACCAAGTGCTTCGAGCATATGGACGTGTTCGCGAATCGCACCTTGCATTCCGAGTACACCAATCGTGGTCATCTTACCAACCTCGCGGTGCCATGAGTTCTTCTTGTTTGAGCGTACGGACGTCGAGCCCTTTCATCGCTTCGCCGAGTCCTTTCGACAAGTGCGCGATGCGCTCATAGTCATCATGGTATGTCGTTGCTTCGACGATGGCACGGGCAAATTTCTCAGGGTTCTCCGCTTTGAAGATTCCTGATCCGACAAAGACGCCGTCCGCTCCGAGGTGCATCATGAGTGCCGCATCGGCTGGTGTCGCAATTCCGCCTGCTGCGAAGTTGACGACCGGGAGGCGACCTGCTTCACGGATTTGCATGAGTACTTCAAACGGGGCACCAAGGTCACGCGCTTCCGTCATCACTTCGTCGATGCTCATCGAGAGCAAGCGTTTCACTTGGGCTTGAACGGTACGCATGTGACGAACTGCTTCAACGATATTGCCGGTTCCCGGTTCACCTTTCGTCCGAATCATTGCTGCCCCTTCGCCGATGCGGCGTGATGCTTCACCAAGGTCACGCGCGCCACAGACGAATGGTGCGTTGTAGTCACGTTTGTAGAGGTGGAACTCTTCGTCAGCCGGTGTCAATACTTCGCTCTCGTCAATGAAATCTACCCCCATTGATTCAAGGACACGTGCTTCAGCGATGTGACCGATCCGGCACTTCGCCATGACCGGTACCGATACCGCACCCATGACGTCTTCGATGATTGTCGGGTCGGCCATACGAGCAACGCCGCCCATTTTGCGAATATCTGAAGGTACGCGCTCGAGTGCCATGACGGCAACTGCACCTGCTGCCTCAGCAATTTTGGCTTGCTCTGCGTTGATAACGTCCATGATGACGCCACCTTTTTGCATCTCGGCCATACCGCGTTTTACTTTGTCTGTCCCTACTTGTCTCTTTTCCAAATGGATTCCCTCCAATAAGCTAGTCTACTTGCAAGTATAAATTGATTTGACTATATTGAAAGTGCCAGTTTTATATTTTTTGAAGTGGTCAGTTTAAACAAAGGACTTCATTTCCCGATTCTCGAATGTTGTAAAGAGTAAAGGAGATGATGGAATGGACCAATGGAACAGTCGTGACGAGGCGCATGGACGAAGCTTTTTCGGGAAAGCCGGAGTGTTTTCACTCCTACTCGTTATCGGATTCATGCTCTATTTTTTCTTTGGCTGACTAGAAAGGACACACCATGGATATGCTCACGTTCTCGCTCGAGGCTGACTCGAGCGTCCCGTTATATGAACAACTCTATTTGCACATTCGACAAGCCATCGTCGATGACACCCTCACCACCGGGACAAAACTTCCGTCCAAACGTAAGTTAGGCGAGTTTTTAGATGTATCACAAACGACAGTTGAACTGGCTTATGCCCAGCTGCTCGCGGAAGGATATATCGAGTCGTTGCCACGCAAAGGCTTCTACGTGTTACCGCAAGAAGAACTGTACGTCCGGCGCGGCAGTAGCGTCATCGAACCGCTCCCGGTGAAAAAAACATATGAGTTCGACTTGTATCCGAGTCAAATCGACACGACCGCTTTCCCATTCGAACGTTGGCGCCGGCACTTAAAACAAGTCGTCTCGGAAGAACATCACGATTTGCTGTCACTTGGCTCTGTACAAGGCGATTTCGTCCTTCGTCAAGAGATTGCGACCTATCTCTATCATTCGCGCGGTGTGCATTGTTCTCCCGAGCAAATCGTTGTCGGATCAGGAACCGAGCAGCTGTTGCCCCAATTGTTAGAACTGTTGCCGGATACCACGACGTTCGGCATTGAGGATCCGGGGTATCCGCTCACCCGCCAACTTTTCGCCCATCAACGACGGACGTTCATTCCAATTCCTGTCGATGAGAGTGGCGTCCGTGTCGATGTGGTGGAACAAGCAGCCATCGATGCCCTTTATGTGACACCGGCCCATCAATTCCCGACCGGAACGATTTTATCGGTCAGCCGCCGTCAACGTCTGCTCAACTGGGCATCGGAGCAGCAAACATATGTGATCGAAGACGATTATGACAGCGAATTCCGTTATAGCGGTAAGCCCATCCCGTCCTTGCAAAGCATGGATCAAAACGAGCGGGTCGTCTATTTGAGCACGTTCTCGAAATCGCTAATGCCTTCATTGCGAATCGGTTATATGGTGCTCCCCCCTCCGCTGTTGAATCGCTACCGGGAACGTTATCGTCACTTCACATGCAGCGTGCCCCGCTTCGAGCAACACACGTTGGCCGAATTTATGGCGACCGGTGATTTTGAGAAACACTTGAACCGGATGCGGAAAACATATCGACGTAAACTTGAAATCATCATCGCCGCTTTCAAACCGTACGAACCGATTGTCTCCATCACAGGGGCGAGCGCGGGGCTTCATGTTGTGCTATCTGTCCAAACGACAAAGTCGAGCGAAGAATTAAAACGTCTGGCCGAAGCCGCAAGTATTCGAATCAATGCGATGACCGATTATCGCATCAACTCAAGCGATACGGTCCCACAGCTTTTATTCGGGTTTGCCGCCTTATCTGAAGAAGTATTACCCGCTGCCGTCAGTGCACTCATGTCGTGTTGGAACATTGAGAAAGGAAGAGATTGATGAAACGGTCACGCTATTTCGTCGGTGGTCTCCTCTTATTAATCGGTACACTCCTGTTATCCGAATCGTGGGGGAAAGATCAACTCGCGACGTGGAACAGTCAACAAGTGACCGCCGAGATTCAACCGAAACAGCCCGAAACCGGCGAATTTGAGTTTTCAAACGTCGAGCCGTTATCTTGGGAACAACTATTGACTGTGCGCAATCGGTTTCACGAACTACCGACCCTGGGTCTCATTTCCATTCCAGATGTTAACCTCGAACTGCCCATTTTATATGGCCTCGATAACGAGAACTTGGCTGTCGGTGCCGGAACGATGGATCCGTCCCAGCACATGGGGACCGGAAACTACGCACTTGCCGGCCACTATACGCAAAGCCCGACCGCACTGTTCGGGCCACTCCATACCCTCGACATCGGCATGTCCATCTATGTAACCGACATGAAGCACACGTTCCAGTACGAAGTTACTTCCCTAGAGACTGTCCCCCCGACACGGGTCGACGTGCTCGACCCGACAACAGAACCGACGATTACACTCGTCACATGCACGTTCGATGCGACCGAACGTTTGATTGTCAAAGGACGCTTCGTGAACCAAACGCCTCTCTAACCGATAGGCGTTTTTATTATTTTTCAAAAAAAATATTATGAGCGCTTACATATTCAGCTAAACTATTACTGAAACCGTTTGCACAATTTTGACAATTCGTTGCCCTGTAGACGACACATTCCATGAAAGAGGTGCTTTATGAAGAAGAAAACGGCACGACAGACGACCACGTTACTTTTATCATCCGTTCTCCTCATCCAAGCCGGCGTCCCGATGAACGCATTGGCCGAGCCTGCGACAATCTCGATTGATGGCTTAAAAACGGATTGGGCGAATACGCCAGCGCTCGCCACATCCCCACAGGCGGGTTGGCAAGGATTCGATTTAGGAGACGTCTATCTGCAGAACGATGCGCGTAACCTTTACTTTTATGTGGATGCGAACAACGTCCCGAACTGGGGCGACAATGGTCAGTACATAAATATCGCCCTCCAAATCAATGAACAAGATTCAGGCGTAGCGACAAACCCGCTTGGCTATCCGTTCAACTTTAGCCAAACCGATAAAAAACCACAGTATCATATTTTACTTCGCGTCGATGGCGATACATCAGTAAAAGAAGCTGCTCTGTATGAAGCAGGTAAATCCACACCACTCGCAAACTTAAGCAACTTGAACGGCGCCTCGTTTGCTATTGACCGCACGAAAGGCTTTGAAGGCAAAATCCCATTGTCCCTGCTTGGCCTAAGCAACGAGGATACCGTTCGGGTCCTCACGGTACTCAGTGGGAATAACGCTACCGAGCATGGTGCGTTCGACACGATTCCAAGTAATTCGGCCAACAAAGTCGCCGATAGTTGGAACGTTTCGGCTACTCCGTCGACACAATCGGTATATAGCCCAGCCTTCACGTTGAGCGGTGTCGAGACGGTCAGTCAACTCGAAGTGACAGCAGTCACACCGGCCAATCAATCGGAACAAGTGGACATCAAATCCCCAATCACTTGGACGTTCAATGAACCTGTGTCGTTAGACGCTTCGAACATCAGCTTGATGAATGGCGAGACAGCTGTACCGTTCACGGCTGAAGCGAGCGGATCGACAGTGACCGTCACACCGACCGAAGCACTCGGCTTGAATCAAACATATACCGCGACCCTTCCCGCGGACGCTGTGAAAGGAAACCTGTCGAACACGACGTTACCGGCATTGACGACGTCATTTAAAACCATCACTGAAATCGCCGATCCATGGAAAACACAACGCTACATCGAGATGTTGTACGTCCGGGCCGACAACGATTATACCGATTGGAATTTATGGACGTGGAGCACTGGTGCCAAAGATGGCCAAGTAGATCCATACAAAATCACTGAAGAAGGTGCCGTCTTCCGTATCCCGGTCGGAAAAGATGCGACCAACGTAGGCTTTGTCATCCGCAAAGGCACGGATTGGGCCGTGAAGGATGGTTACGGGGAAGACCGTTATGTGAAACTCGGCAATGATCGAGTCACAAAGGTCGTCGTCGAGAGCGGAAAAGGAACGTTCCACCAAGTACCGACGATTCAAGGGCCCGTGTTTGAAGATGGTGCCGTCACGTTCTTCTACCGTGACAAAGCATTGTATGAAGAAGGACAACTCGATGAAATCGACAGCGTCGCGTTAAAAGTCAATGGCACGACATACCCGATGACTTACGAAGCGAAGAACGAATGGTTCCGTCATACGGTAAAATTGCCGGAAGGGGAGCATGATTATACATTCCTTGTCACGAAAGACGGTGTCACGACTGAAGTGAAAGACCCTTACTTTGAGGCGTCGAGCGTTGAATATCGTCGTCCCAACGTCAAATTGACCGCTTCTGTTGCTCCAAAAGCGATTAGTTCTCGAGAAAACGCGGTCGTCCAGGTGAAGCCGACGTTGCCAAAAGGTGTCCAATTACGAGAAATGTACATCGATGCCCGTCCACTCGGTGGACCAGCCAAACTAGCGGTCGACCCGGCACTGAACAAACAGACGATTGCAGTGAAAGATACTGTCAAACCAGGCAATAAGTATTTGACGATTACGGCGATCGACCAATACGGAAACGTTCATAAGACGAAAACATCGTTGACGGTCCGACCGGTCTCCATGAAAGATAAGCAAGAATTTGATTGGGACGAGGCTCGGATTTACTTCATGCTGACCGATCGCTTCTATGACGGGGATAAAACGAATAATAACCCGAATGGTGAATACTACGACCAAGACCATCTTGAGTCGTATCACGGCGGCGACTTTGCCGGCGTCACGAAAAAACTCGACTATTTGGACAAGTTAGGTATCAATACAATTTGGATCACACCGATCGTCGACAACATTGATTGGGATCTTCGTTACGGTAAAGACGGCTCACAGTACGGCTACCACGGCTATTGGGCGAAAAACTTCGAAAAACTCGATGAGCATCTTGGGGATATGAAGGCGTTCCATCGTCTCATCGACGAAGCAAACGCACGTGGCATCAAGATTATGGTCGACGTCGTCCTGAACCACCCTGGCTACGGCATGGAACCAGGAGCTGTGGACACAGGTGCGACAAACTTCCCGACAAATCAGGAACGTAAAGCGTTCGAGGGGATGATTCGTTCGAACCCGGTCGATGGGGATGATTTAAAAATGTCACTCTCTGGGCTGCCAGACTTTAAAACAGAGGAAGCAGCTGTTCGTGAACAACTCGTCAAATGGCAGACAGATTGGATTAAACGCTCGAAGACGAAAAAAGGTAACACCATCGACTACTTCCGCGTTGATACAGTCAAACACGTCGATTCGACAACATGGAAATCGTTCAAAAACGAGTTAACGGCACTTAAACCAGACTTCAAGATGATTGGAGAACATTACGGCGCGAGTGTAAACAACACGGGCGGTTACTTACAGAGCGGCCAAATGGATTCGCTACTCGACTTTGACTTCAAATATCAAGCTGAGCGGTTCATCAATGGGAATATTGATGACGTTGAGAGTGCGCTCCAATACCGCAACACACAACTCTCGAATGAAGCGACGCTCGGACAGTTCCTCAGTAGTCATGACGAAGACGGTTTCCTCGTATCACGTGCCGGAGGAGATGAAGGAAAACACATGGTCGCCGCTTCGCTTCAAATGACGGCGAAAGGTCAACCTGTCATCTACTATGGTGAAGAGGTCGGTCAGTCAGGAAAACATGCCTTGGATATGGATAAAGGCGAGTTCAATGAAAACCGTTATGACTTCGACTGGAAGCGAGTCAAAGGAGAAGGCAAAGCGATGCACACGCACTACCAGAAGCTTCTCAATATTCGTGCTGACTATTCGAAAGTATTTAGCAAAGGAACACGGGCCGTTATCTCGGGTGGGTCTGCGAAGGGATATTCTGTCTTTGAACGAAAACACGGCAAGGACTCGATCCTTGTTGCCTTGAATACGACAGAGGCGAAGCGGACGATTACGTTCCAAACGAACCTTAAGTATAAGACGAAACTTGTCGATCGCTATAGTGGTCGAAACTATGTGGTCAAACGAGATGGCAAAGTCACGGTCAGCTTGCCTGCGCAAGATGATGGCGGTACAGTCATTCTTGTCAACAAAGCTAAAAAATAATAATAAAAAGCCGTTGCCTCTGAATCGAGACAACGGTTTTTCGTTTAACGTGAGTAGTTTGGAGCTTCTTTAGTGATATGAACATCATGTGGGTGGCTTTCTTGCAAGCCAGCCCCTGTCATGCGGATAAACTGCGTATCTTCGCGTAACGCCCGAATGTCAGCTGCCCCACAATAACCCATTCCTGAGCGAAGGCCACCGATGAGTTGATACACCGTATCTGCCAACTCGCCACGATAAGCGACACGACCTTCAATACCTTCCGGCACGAATTTCTTGTCCGCTTCTTGGAAGTAGCGATCTTGGCTTCCACGTTTCATCGAGGCTTCAGAACCCATTCCACGGTATGTTTTGAACTGACGTCCTTGATAGATTTCCATCTCACCTGGACTCTCTTTCACACCAGCGAGAAGACTACCGAGCATGACCGCATGACCACCAGCCGCAATTGCTTTCACGATATCACCTGAATACTTGATTCCACCATCGGCAATGACTGTGACACCATGTTCTCTAGCTTCTGTGACACAATCGTATACCGCTGTGATTTGTGGAACGCCGACACCTGCTACGACTCGTGTCGTACAGATTGACCCTGGGCCAATCCCGACTTTGATGACCGATGCACCGGCTTCAATCAAAGCCCGTGTTGCTTCGGCTGTCGCGACATTCCCTGCAATAATCGGGAGTGTCGGGAACATGTCACGTAACTCTTTTACTTTCTCAATGACGCCGGCTGAATGCCCGTGAGCTGTGTCTACCACTAGAGCATCGACACCAGCATCGACAAGGATTTGAGCACGCGATGCGGCATCTTTCGTGACACCGACGGCGGCTGCAACGAGTAAGCGACCTTGTTTGTCTTTCGCTGCGTGCGGAAACTGTTCGACTTTCTCAATATCTTTTGTCGTAATGAGACCTTTTAACACACCTGAATCATCAACGAGCGGTAATTTTTCAATCCGATGTTGATGAAGAATGCGTTCTGCTTCTTCAAGGGACGTCCCTACTTTTGCGGTGACGAGGTTTTCCGTTGTCATGACATCCGCAATCACTGTCGAGTAATCTTTAATGAAGCGAAGGTCGCGGTTTGTTAAAATACCGATCAATTTGCGTTCGGTTTCCGAATTAACGATTGGAACACCTGAGATACGGTATTTACTCATCAAGTACTCTGCATCGTACACTTGACGCTCAGGCGTCAAATAGAATGGGTTCGTGATGACGCCGTTCTCCGAGCGTTTAACGCGATCGACGTGTTCTGCCTGCATCTCCATCGACATGTTTTTATGAATGACTCCTAGACCGCCTTGGCGTGCCATAGCGATGGCCATCGGAGCTTCTGTGACCGTATCCATACCTGCACTGATGATTGGTACGTTCAACTCTAGACCTTCACAAAGTTTAGTGCTCAAACTCACATCTCTTGGCAAGACATTTGAAAAGCGCGGTACGAGTAACACGTCATCAAACGTTAATCCTTCTTTTGCAAACTTGTTTTCCCACATAAAAATCGATTGCCCCTTTCCCTATCGGACCCGAATCTTTGTTTCGAAATATTTCTGTAATGGTAACAGGTATAGGGCGAAAGTGCAATTCAATTCACGATGTTCAGAAAGTTCAGAATTGTGTTCGTTCCATTCACTTTCATCTTTTAATGTTCGGAATTAGATTGTATGTGTCGCTTACGAATAGAAAATTTAATGACAATCTACAAAAAAAGACGACCAAGCGGATGCTTGATCGTCCTTCGCGTTGGCCTGGCAACGTCCTATCCTCACAGGGGGAGACCCCCAACTACTTTCGGCGCTG
>NZ_JACSLF010000003.1:0-272453 GCF_018617975.1 Exiguobacterium sp. s21
AGACATCGTGGACGATCTCTTTGAACCGTCGCTCGAACAGGTCGTCATCGAACAGTTTTCGGCGATACCTCGGGCAGAACACGAAATGATAATGGAGCATCGACACGGTGGTGTTGGTTCTTCGATAGTTGTTCATACGTTCATTGTATCACTTCGTTTATTTAAGAGATACACTTTCTCGCGATAAGATCATACTTGTTGATTTCTGAAATTCCGACTAGCGGAACTCCGAAATCAAGCTCACGTTCATCCCACCACTGAAGCAGTGGGCTTTCTCGTTCGCAAATTCTGTAAAACACCGTGAGGACTTGGCGGCTAATTCGTTGTTCGATCCAGCGTTTCATATGTGGCCTTCTTTCGTATCAGGGATTGATTGGATTGGGCAATACAGTATGTTCGGCTATTCAAAAAAGTCAGTTTCGTGTACGATAAGAAAACATTCATCACTTTTATATGTGAACGAACAGGGTCAGTATATCGTTCGTTTCTCACAAGAAACTCACAAATCATGAAGGGAATATTCAGATGACCCCTAAATCGATTGGGCTGGATTCTGTTGATGGTGATCCTTGCGCTCGGAGGCGGACTAGTCTTGACGCGAGGACAGACGATCGAAGATTCTGTCCCCGTCACCCAAGGAACGGCTGATAGTTGTTCGCCCATTTGATTTTCCATCGCGATCAAGTCGTGAACAAATGGCTCATCGCAGAGACGCTCTATCCAGAGATTGACGAACCGCAACGTGCGCTCCACAACGTCTACAATCTCGTCTATCGGTTGAAGAAGACGCTCGCCGAATACGACTTGAGCATCTCGGTCCAAACGATCAACAACGGTTACTCGCTCCACTTGGATGATGCGTGTGCCTGCGATTATCATGACTGGCTGGATGCGAAAGATAAACCGTTCCCGCAAACGGACTTGGCTACCCGGCTCTATGTCGATAAAGATTATACATGGTATTGAATAAGAGCTCTTCCCGACATCGTGGGACAAGCTCTTTTTAGCGTCCGACGAAACCACCGTCGACATGAAGATGTTGGCCGTTGATCCATGCCCCGTCCGGCCCCACGAGGAAAGCGACGTAACGCGCCGTATCCTCTGGCGTGCCGACACGTCCATGGGGGAAGAGCGGCGCAAGTTGTTCGCGAAGCGCGTCATCAATCCAACCCGAATCGGTCGGACCCGGGTCGAGTGCATTCACGGAGATCCCGTACTGCCCTGCCCCATTGGCCAGTGCTGGCGTGATGGCGATCAACATGCCTTTTATGGCGATATAGGCCAAGTTGGAAGCATCCGCTCCCCCGGACACCATGAACAAGATGCGTCCGTCCGTATGCCCCGCCTGTTTGTATCGTTCGATGAAGGCAAACGTCAGATCGAGTGTTCCTTCGTTGTTGATGAAATAATGGCGACGTAACGTCTCGGTCGTGAACGTATCGACATTCACGTGCCGCTCATACGTCGCATTGTTGATGAGGCGGCTCGGTGTACCGAGCGCTGCCTCCACGCGATCGAGCAATCCTTTTGCGTCTCCAGACAACAAATCGTACGGTTCATGGGCAACGCGAGCCCCTGATGTCTGTAATTCGTCGATGAAGCTTTCAATAAAGTCCGGTTCCGCTCCGACGCCTTCCGTCCCGTCAAAGGGGCTCCAGTGCGTCAGATACAAGTCATGGCCTGCCGCAGCAAGCTTTCGAGCGACAGCGGCGCCAATACCTTTGCTACGACTGACCCCGGTGATGAGTGTGAGTGGTCGTGTCATTGAGTCCTCCCCTTTCGCGTGCTAGCAAGGCACGTATTGACCCTCCTCCTATCCTCAGTCTATCCATTTATAGGAAATTTGAACAGTCTTCACGCAAAAAAGGTACGACGCCTGTAGACGTCGTACCTCCCTCTTCTTACTTCAAACGATCCAAGTGCTCCAGCATGATGCCCGTGCCATGAGCGACGCTGAGCGTCGGCTCTTCGGCAATCATGACCGGCAAACCGACACGCTCGGCGACGAGCTGATCGATGCCGTGGAGGAGCGAGCCGCCACCTGTCATGATGATGCCGCGGTCGATGATATCGGCCGCAAGCTCTGGAGGCGTCTGTTCGAGAACGCGCTTCGTCGCTTCAACGATCTCGTTCGCCGATTCGGCCATCGCTTCACGGAGTTCTTCCGACGTGATGGTCACTGTCCGCGGAAGCCCACGCACCATGTCACGACCTCGGATATCCATCGTCTCGTTACGGCCGCCTGGGAAGACCGTCGCAATCTCTTTCTTAATTTGCTCGGCCGTCCGCTCACCGATGACGAGCTTATGCTTGTCCTTGATGGCGCGGAGGATGTCCGTATCGAAACGGTCCCCGGCGATTTTAATCGTTTCACCGCAGACGATATCGCCCATCGAGAGGATGGCAACGTCTGTCGTCCCGCCACCGATGTCGACGATCATATGGCCGACCGGCTTCCAGATGTCCATGCCCGAACCGACCGCTGCTGCCTTCGGTTCTACGGCGAGGAAGACTTCTTTCGCGCCGGCCTTCTCGGCCGCCTCACGGATCGCTTTCGCTTCAACCGGTGTCACGTTTGCCGGTGTACAGATGAGCATGCGGATGCCGCCAAAGAAACCGCGTACTTGAATCTTTTCGACGAAGTGACGGAGCATTTCTTCCGTTGTCGCGAAATCGGCGATGACGCCGTCACGGAGTGGACGGATGGCGACGATGTCACCTGGTGTACGACCGACCATCTCGTACGCTTCTGTGCCGACGGCGAGGACTTTCCCCGTCGAGCGTTTGATGGCGACGACGGATGGCTCGTCAAGGACGATGCCGCGGCCTTTGACGTGGATGACGACGTTTGCTGTTCCTAAATCAATCCCGATATCTTTTGAAAACATGATGTATAGGTTCCTCCGTTCATTACCTCATTGAAAAGAGCGAGAAGAATCTCCTCGCTCCTATGAGTCTATTAATTAGTTGTTGACCATTTCTTCAGCGACTTCGACTGTTCCTTCGATGCGCTCGATGTCGGCACCGAGTGCTTGAAGTTTCTTGTGGAAGTCGACGTAGCCACGGTCGATGTGGTAGAGATCGCCAACGCGTGTCTCTTCGTCCGCGATGAGGCCTGCAAGCACGAGTGCTGCACCGGCGCGAAGGTCTGTTGAGACGACTTCGGCACCTTGGAGGCGAACGCCACCTTTGATGATTGCGGAACGTCCTTCGATTTTGATGTCTGCGTTCATGCGGCGGAACTCTTCCACGTGCATGAAGCGGTTTTCAAACACCGTTTCGGTGATGACTGATGTGCCGCCAGCTTTTAAGACGAGCGCCATCATTTGTGCTTGGATGTCAGTCGGGAAACCAGGGTGTGGCATCGTCTTCACGTCGACCGGCTTCAACACATCCGGTGCGATGACACGCATGCCTTCTGACGTATCCTCGAACTTGACGCCCATTTCTTCCATCTTCGAGATGAGTGGGCGAAGGTGCTCGCGCTCAGCGCCGATGACTTCGATGTCGCCACCTGTGATCGCTCCAGCAACGAGGAACGTACCGGCTTCGATGCGGTCAGGGATGATTGAATGCTCGGCACCATGGAGTTTCTCCACGCCTTCGATTCGAATCGTTTCTGTACCGGCACCGCGGACGTGTGCGCCCATACCGTTCAAGAAGTTGGCAAGGTCGACGATTTCAGGTTCTTTGGCAACGTTCTCGATGACCGTTGTTCCTTCAGCAAGGACTGCCGCCATCATGATGTTTTCTGTCGCGCCGACAGATGGGAAGTCCAAGTAGATCTTCGCACCTTTCAAGCGACCGTCGACCGAAGCTTCGACGAAACCGTTGCCGATGACCGTCTTCGCGCCCATTGCCTCGAAGCCTTTTAAATGGAGGTCAATCGGACGTGAACCGATCGAGCAACCGCCTGGCATTGCGACACGCGCATGCCCAAGACGAGCAAGGAGAGGACCCATGACAAGGATCGAGGCACGCATCTTGCGGACGTACTCAAGCGGCGCCTCGTCTTTGATTGTGCCCGACGCATCGACAGTGACTTCGTTATTCGCTTCGTCAAACGCAACCTCTGCACCGAGGTGGCGAAGTACTTTGTTAATCGTGTACACATCAGCGAGGCGCGGCACGTTTTGAAGTACCGACTTTCCTTCGCTTGCTAAAAGAGTGGCAACCAATGTTTTGAGTACGGCGTTTTTAGCTCCTTCAACACGCACAGTACCTGACAATTTACGTCCTCCACGGACTACAATCAAATCCTTCATATCTCTCTTTGTCCTCCAACTTCGTTGTTTTTTTGTTTTATACGTCGATATCCGCTACAGGATGTGGTTATGTCGATTACTACGATGGTTTGTAACACGTGACGCTTCATCAGAGAGAAAAATAATAATAAAAGCAATCATAAAATTCTGATGAAAAATTCGTCATGTCAGACGAATTTATCCTACACGATAAACATATAAGAAACGTTACAGCAGGATTACAGTTTAGTAATCGTTTCCCTTCCTACTGTAATGGTGCGAGCGCCTGGGCCAATCGGATATACTCCAAAAAGAACTGGGCGATCAGTGAACCGAAGACGACGGCCACGAGGACACGCAAGACTGCTGCTTGCGGACTCCTCACTTGATTGAGCAAGCGGTCCCATTTGACCGGCATGAGCGCCCACCAAGCGACGTAGATCGCTACGACGTAAATGACGAGCGATAACACGGTGTTCAACATCGACGATTCCCCTCTTTTCAAAAATTCGTACCATTTTTAATCATAGCATGTCACGTCAGAGAAAAAAAGACTTAGCGTTTAAGTGAGTGGTGGAATGGGTTCATCCGATCAACTCGCTTTCTCTCCATAAACCGCATACAAAAAGGAACGTCAATCGGCGCATGGCCTTAGTACAGTAATTGACGTCCCTTCAACATTTCAAACATTATTCACTTCGCCATCATACGTTTGGCTCCATCGAATCGCCTCGACATAGTAACGTGACAAGTCAGGCGCTGTCTCCTCGACAGGCACGGTCAATTGCTCGTAGGCGAGGACCATGTCGAGTAAACCGCGCAATTCGTTGTCTTCTCCGAGGAGCGCTGCCTTGACGATTGGTTCGACCGGCAGCTCCGAGACGAGCGTCTGCATCTCCTCATCCAAAATCACATCGAGTGACGAGAAAATCCCGGTGATGAACGCATCGAACGCCGTCACTTGCGGCAACGTCTCGACAGCGATCAGCTCCATCATCTTGCCCCGGATCACACTCTGTTTAATCAATTCTTTCGATTCGGACGTCTGCAGCTCCCGAAGCAACATCAAGTACGACCAGCGTCGCATCTCATCGAGACCGATTCGTGCGACGGCCTGCTCGATCGATTGAATCGTATGACGACCTTTCTGATAGACCGTGTTGACCGAACGCAACATCTTATACGACAAATCCACACTGCGTTCGATTTGGCTCGCGATGCGGCGGAAGTTCGGCTCTGGCTTGTCGAGCTCTTTCAACACTTCGACGAGCGTATGCCGGAGCGGATGAACCTCGGCACCGTGGACGACCGTCGGCCGGCTGAAGAAATAGCCTTGGAACATGTGATAGCCGAGTTTTTTGGCGATCTTATATTCAAACGGCGTCTCAATCTTTTCCGCTAAAAATTCGACGCGATGCCCGAGCGCATCGATCAGCCGCTTCTGTTGGTCGATCGGTGTTGCTTGATAATCGATTTTAATGATATCGGCGAGCCCGATGAGTGGGCGATACTTTTCCTCGAACACGAAATCGTCAAGCGCGATCGTGTAGCCTTTCCGACGTAATGAACGCAAAGCGGCCAACACTTTCTCGGTCGGTTCGACGTGCTCGAGCACTTCGATGACAAGTGTCTGGCGTGGCAATAAGGCCGGCACTTCACTTTCGATCAAGTTTTGCGGGAAGTTGATGAACGCCCGCGTACCTTCTGTTAGCTCTCGAAAGTTGAACACCATATAAGCGTTATGGATGACGTCAGCGGTCGCGAGCGAATCGTCGACGTGCTCAAATATGTTTTTCTCGCTGCGGCGATATAACAGTTCGTAGCCACAGACACGTAGTTTTTGGTCAAAGATTGGTTGGCGTGCAACATAAACTTTCATTCCCTTTAGCTCCTTTACCGTAGTTCCCACCTATATTATCGGATAAGGCGCCCCTCCCTTCCACTATTTGGGCGTGAAACTTCTGATGCTTTTGACCTATATATACAGAAGGAACGTTATCCATTTGGTCTAGACACAAAAAATCTCCCCTGCGGCTGCAGGAGAGATGTTGGTTATTCTTTGATATCGCGAATGCTCAAGCGGTTGATCGCTTTTTTGAGCGCGAGCTCCGCGCGACGGAATTCGAGGTCCGAGAGCTTCGTGTCTTGGAGACGACGCTCGGCACGAACTTTCGCCGCAGAAGCGCGGTCGTAGTCGATTTTATCCGCCATTTCGGCCGTTTCAGCTAAGATCGTCACCGTGTCGGGACGAACTTCCATGAAACCGCCGCTGAGTGCGATCAGCGTGCGTCCACCATCTTCGTGGCGCAGTTTGAGAACTGAGATGTCGAGCGGTGTCACCATCGGGATGTGTTTCGGTAAGATACCGAGTTCACCGGTCACCGATTTTGCGACGACCATCCGTGCCTCGCCCTCATAGGCTGCACCATCCGGGGTGACGACGTTGACGTGAAGAGTATTCATCGTCTAGTTTCCCCCTTCCGTGTAGGTCTTAGACCAACGTCTTCGCTTTTTCGATGACGTCTTCGATTGGACCAACGAGACGGAATGCATCTTCTGGAAGATCGTCGTGTTTACCATCGAGGATCTCTTTGAAGCCGCGGACTGTCTCTTTAACTGGTACGTACGAACCTTTTTGGCCTGTGAACTGCTCAGCCACGTGGAAGTTTTGTGACAAGAAGAACTGAATGCGACGCGCACGGTGAACCGTGAGCTTATCGTCTTCAGACAACTCGTCCATACCGAGGATTGCGATGATGTCTTGAAGTTCTTTGTAACGTTGAAGCGTCTGCTGGACGTTACGGGCTACTTCGTAGTGCTCTGGTCCGACGATGTCAGGCGAGAGGGCACGTGAAGTCGATGCGAGCGGGTCAACGGCTGGGTAAATCCCCATCTCCGAAAGACGACGCTCCAAGTTAGTCGTTGCATCAAGGTGAGCGAACGTTGTCGCTGGAGCCGGGTCAGTATAGTCATCGGCTGGTACGTATACGGCTTGAATCGATGTAACCGATCCTTTAGCTGTTGACGTGATCCGCTCTTGAAGCATACCCATTTCCGTCGCGAGTGTCGGCTGGTAACCTACGGCAGATGGCATCCGACCGAGAAGGGCCGAAACTTCCGAACCTGCCTGTGTGAAACGGAAGATGTTATCGACGAAGAGAAGAACGTCTTGTCCTTGTTCATCGCGGAAGTATTCTGCCATTGTAAGACCCGTCAAGGCTACGCGAAGACGCGCGCCCGGCGGCTCGTTCATCTGACCGAAGACCATCGCCGTTTGCTTGATAACGCCTGAGTCCGTCATCTCGTGGAACAAGTCATTTCCTTCACGCGTACGCTCGCCGACTCCTGCGAATACAGAAATCCCGCTGTGCTCTTGCGCGATGTTGTTGATGAGTTCCTGAATGAGAACGGTTTTACCTACACCGGCACCACCGAAGAGGCCGATTTTACCACCTTTGATATAAGGTGCGAGAAGGTCGACGACTTTGATCCCTGTTTCCAAGATCTCAACTTTTGTCGACAATTCATCGAACGTCGGTGCGAGACGGTGAATCGGTGACCGACGGACAGTCGGTGATACTTCTTTATCGTCAATCGGGTTACCAAGTACGTTGAAGACACGACCGAGCGTCTCTTCTCCGACCGGTACTGAAATCGGTGAACCTAAGTCAAGTACTTCCATGCCGCGGCGAACGCCGTCCGTTGAGTCCATCGCAATCGTACGGACCGTGTCATCCCCAAGGTGAATCGCCACCTCGAGCGTCAAGTCGACACTGACATCTTGCGCCGATTCAGCCACATGCGTGACTTTGAGGGCGTTGTAGATGTTCGGTAAGTGGTTGTCGAACTTAACGTCGATAACTGGGCCCATGACTGCGACTACGCGGCCTTTCATGCCGTATTCGTTCATCGTGTTAGCCTCCTACAATCTAGAGGGCGTGCGCTTATTCAAGCGCAGCCGCACCTCCGACAATCTCTGTGATTTCTTGTGTGATCGCCGCTTGACGCGCGCGGTTGAACTTGAGCTTGAGTCCACGGATGAGTTCATCCGCGTTGTCCGTCGCGTTCGACATCGCCGTCATCCGA
The DNA here is from genome assembly GCF_018617975.1 of Exiguobacterium sp. s21. Taxonomy (NCBI): domain Bacteria; kingdom Bacillati; phylum Bacillota; class Bacilli; order Caryophanales; genus Exiguobacterium; species Exiguobacterium sp. s21. The sequence continues at coordinate 8,331 of NZ_JACSLF010000003.1, forward strand.
GCCGCGTGCTCCGATACTTTCGCATCGAGGAGCGCGCCATAGATGAGTCCTTCCGCGTAACGCGGGAGGAGCGCTGCTAAGATCGTTTCTTCTTCTGGTTCGTATTCATACATCACATTAGATGCGGTCTGTTCGATATTCCCAAGCGGAAGCAATCGAGCGATCTTCACTTCTTGGCTGATGACAGAGATGAATGAGTTGTAGCAAAGCTTCAATTCATCGATCTCGCCTTCACTGAACGCGCCGACCGTCTGTTTGACGATCTCTGCGACTTCAACGAATGATGGCTGGTCGTTGAGTCCTGTCATGGCACTGTACACCGGAATGTTACGGGCCTTGAAGAACTGGACGCCGACCTTCCCGATCACGTACAGACGGTATTCGTCTGTTGAACCGTGTTTGGCTTTCAACTCGCGATACACGTCACGAAGGACGCTGGCGTTGTATCCACCAGCAAGTCCGCGGTCTGACGTGATGACGATATAGCCGGTCCGTTTGACGGGACGGACTTGAAGCATCGGGTGTGTTGCGCCTGAAGTACCGCCGGCAATCGACGAGATGACTTCCTGCAACTTGGTCATGTACGGCTTGAAGTTGGCGTTGCTCCCTTGAGCGCGGTTCAATTTCGAGGCCGACACCATGTTCATCGCTTTCGTGATTTGCTTCGTGCTTTGGGTCGAGGTGATCCGCATCTGGATCTCACGTAATGATGCCATTTCGATTCACCACCTTAATAGACGCTCGTCACCGGATTAAACCGATGGCGAGAACGTCTTTTTGAATTCCGTAAGTGCATCGACCATCGCCTCGTCAGCAGGAAGGTTTCCTGTTTGACGGATTTCACGGCAGAGGTCCGCACGGTTTTGGTCGAGCCATGCGTTCATTTCTTTTTCGAAACGACGGATGTCTTCGACTGGGACGTCATCGAGATGACCTTTCGTGAGAGCGTAGATGATGATGACTTGCTTGTCGACCGAAAGCGGTGCGTTCAAGTCTTGTTTCAAGACTTCAACAGTCCGTTGTCCACGGTTGAGCTTCGCTTGTGTCGCTTTGTCGAGGTCCGACCCGAACTGGGCGAACGCTTCGAGCTCACGGTATGACGCGAGGTCAAGACGGAGCGTACCCGCAACTTTCTTCATCGCTTTCACTTGAGCCGAACCACCAACACGCGATACCGAGAGACCGGCGTTGATCGCTGGACGTACCCCTGAGAAGAAGAGGTCCGACTGAAGGAAGATTTGACCGTCTGTGATCGAGATTACGTTCGTTGGGATGTAAGCCGAGATATCCGACGCTTGTGTCTCGATGAACGGAAGTGCTGTCAATGAACCGCCGCCGAGTTCGTCGTTCAACTTCGCCGCACGCTCAAGAAGGCGTGAGTGGAGGTAGAAGACATCCCCTGGGTAGGCTTCGCGGCCTGGAGGACGACGGAGAAGAAGCGAGAGCTCACGATAAGCTGCCGCTTGTTTCGAGAGGTCATCATACACGACGAGGACGTGTTGTCCGCGGTCCATGAAGTACTCACCCATCGATACCCCAGCGAATGGTGCGAGGTAAAGAAGTGGGGCTGGCTGTGAAGCCGATGCCGAAACAACGATCGTGTAATCGAGGGCGCCGTTTTGACGGAGCGTCTCAACTACGCCACGGACAGTCGATTCTTTCTGACCGATTGCGACGTAGATACAGACCATGTTTTCTTCTTTTTGGTTGATGATCGCGTCGATTGCGATCGAAGTCTTACCAGTTTGACGGTCACCGATGATGAGCTCACGCTGACCGCGACCGATTGGTACGAGGGCGTCAATCGCCTTAATCCCAGTTTGGAGCGGTTCGTGAACTGACTTACGGGCCATAACGCCGTAAGCTTTACGCTCGATCGGGTTGTATGTGTCCGTCACGATCGGTCCGAGACCGTCGATCGGTTGTCCGAGCGGGTTGACGACGCGTCCGAGGAGCGCTTCACCGACTGGAACTTCCATGATGCGGCCCGTACGTTTTACCGAGTCGCCTTCTTTGATGCCTTTGTAGTCGCCAAGGATGATAATCCCGACGTTACCTTCTTCTAAGTTTTGCGCCAAGCCCATTACGCCGTTAGAGAACTCTACGAGTTCCCCCGCCATAACGTTATCGAGTCCGTATGCACGAGCGATACCGTCACCTACTTGAATGACTGTACCTGTCTCACTGACTTCGATTTCAGAACCGTACGAAGCGATCCGCTCTTTTAGCAGGGCGCTGATTTCTTCAGCTTTGATCGTCATTGAATTCACCCCTATTTCTTACGCATTCAACAATTCACGCTCGAGGCGTGTTAGTTTGTTTTCGATTGTGTCATCATACGTCGTGTAGCCGATCTGGACACGGAGTCCACCGATGACGTCTTCATCGACGACGTTCTTCAATTGAAGCGTCTTGTTCATCTTCTGACCGAAGACGAGTTCGACTTCTTTCAACTCTGTTGCCGACAACGGGTAAGCACTCGTGACGAACCCTTCGGCGATGCCACAGTAGTCGTTGATGTAATCAAGGACGTAGCGCGACAAGCCGCGAACTTCGCTCGCACGGTCGTTTTCGACCATGACGAGAAGTGTGTTGAGCACGATATCTGTCATGTCACCAAAGCTATGTGTTAAAAGCTGTGCAAGCTCGCTGTCACTGATTGCCGGATTCGTTAAGAGATCCGTGAGTTCAGGAGTCTCGTGGAGCACTTCATCGAGCAGACGCACTTCCGCTTCGACTTGGTCGAGCGTGCCTTGTTCCCGCGCTAAGTCGAAGAGCGCTTTGGCATAGCGTTTTGCTAACGATGTGTTCATCAGTTAGCACCTTTCGCTTTAGACAGGAAGTCTGTAACGAGGGCACGTTGTTTCACTTCGTCGCCTTTAAGGTCTGACTGAAGGACGTGGCGTGCGGCCGAGAGCGCCTGTGTGACGACTTCGGTCTGGAGCGATTGCTTCGCGAGCTCACGCTCACGTTCGATCGCTTTACCCGCCTCGATCTTGATTTGTTCGGCTTCCAAACGCGCCTGCTCCACCAAGCGTGCTTGTTCCGCTTCTGCTTGACGACGGCTTGAATCAAGCATTTCTTTCGATTCTGTACGTGCGGCGCTGAGCGCGTCACGTTGTTCGACTACATATGTTTCCGCATCTTTGCGGCTCTTTTCAGCGAGCTCAATTTCGTTCGCTACATACTCTTCACGCTGTCTCATCATTCCAAGGAGTGGTCCCCAAGCAAATTTCTTCAACAGGGCCAAGAGTACGAGGAATGTGAAAAGTGTAAAGATCATATCCAGGATGCGGAGGCCTTCGCCGCCAGCACCAGCTGCAATCATCATCGTATCCATGCATACCCTCCTCTTGACTAAATAAGTGAGGGAGACACGCTCCCTCTTACGTTGTTCTCGTTAACTCGTAATCAAGAGTTGAGGAGAAGGAAACCGACAGCCACACCGATGATCGGGAGGGCTTCAACCAAACCGATACCGATGAACATTGTTTGACGAAGTTCGTTTTTGAGTTCTGGCTGACGTGCTTGTCCTTGTACTGTTCCGTATACGATGAGACCGTTACCGATACCAGCCGCGAGTGCTCCAAGACCGATAACGAGTGCTGTTGCGAGAAGATTCATTTGTTCCATTGTGTATATTCCTCCTAAAAGTTAAGTAAATAGTTTTTTTGTTCAACGCTTTGGCGAGACCTGCCCAAATTAATGCTCGGCAGAAGCTTTATGCCCGATATACACCATTGCAAGCGTCAGGAAAATGTAGGATTGGATAACCCCGATAAAGATTGAGAAACCTTGCCATAAAATCATTGGGAGAATTGCGAACACAGCACCGAGCGGGTTAAGTGCCCCTTCTGCGGTAATTGCGAGTCCCAAGATGATGGTAATCATGATTTCACCGGCAAAGATGTTACCGTAAAGACGCAGACCGAGCGTCAAGGTGTTCGCAAACTCCTCGATGAGCTTGATCGGCAATAAGAACCAGACCGGCTTCACGAATTCCGCCGAGTAGTGCTTCAAACCGTGTAGCTTCACGCCGTAATAGTGCGACATTGCAACGACGAGTGTCGACAATGCCAACGTGACGTAAGGATCGGCCGTCGGTGAGTTGAACCATAGATAGTGACCAGAAATGACGTTAAACGGTAGACCCATCAAGTTCGAGAAGAGAATGAACAAAATCAACGTCATTCCAAACCCGATGAAACGGCCCCCAGTCTTCCAGTCCATCGCACTCGAGATAATCCCGCGTGTAAATTCTGCGAAGAATTCCATTAAGTTCTGCTTACCAGTCGGCTTCATAGCCAAGCGTCGCGTTCCCCAAACGGCAAACGTAAATACGAGTAGTGATGCGATCAGCACCGTAATGACGTTCGTCCAGCTCCCATATAACGTATAATCTCCGAGTTGTAGAGAATATGTGGGAAACTCATGACCCATTAGTATTCACCTCTTTTCCTGCTGAGCTGGGCAAGTGTGAACTCGCCAAATTGTATGATGTGGCCGGCGATTAGACCAGTTACCACCGCTATCAGCGATACTCGATCCTCATAAAAGAGACCGACTATCACGGCTAGTGCACCGACTGCCATCCTTGAAACAGTCCCGTGCGACTTCGGGCGTCGTCCATGTTCGATCACGTCAAACATCCGAATGACGCTTCGATTCTGCATATGTAGAATGATGAGACTGGCGACCCCGCCTAAGAACAAGCCGAGAAATACCGGTTTGTACATAGGGACGATGAGCGCTCCGATGAGGAGAATGGCGAACCATCCGATAAACCACTTCGTATAGCGTTTCATCAACTGCTGTTGTGCTTTTCTGTCTGCTTGCACTTGTTGTAAGTTCATTCGTCCTCTCCTGTCAGTAAACTTCGAAGGGTGAGAACTAGCGCCGTGATCCCGAAAGCCATTCCGAGAAGCACTGACACATTCCAACCAAACGTGCCCCAAATTTCACGTCTCGCCCCGTATTGGCCAACGAGATAACCGATGACGATCGGTCCAGCGAGCGCGGTCGAGATTTGAGAGGCGAGCGAGGCATAAGATAGGTAACGATTGTCTTTTTTCGTCATCCCCATCCCCCTTTCGAGCTGCCGAGCCATGCATCTTCTCCATCGGATTCACACTCGCGTGACCATCAAAAGTCACACAAGTTCAGAGTACTGGAAATGGCATAAGAAGTCAATTGATTTCACAATTATAAAAGCGCTTTAAATCAAGTCGTATCAAGGCTTTTACGCAGTTCATAAACTAAATTAAAATCATCAAATTTTAAGAAAGTATGAAGAAACGGTGAAATAAAAATGTTGACTTTATAACATTTCACATTACGAACCAGATGAAGAATAGTTCAGTTATACCTTCACGTTTTGGAAATTACAATGCAAAACGGCTTACGTTCACAAAAGGTTTTGAAACAAACGTTGACCCGATTTTGAAATCGTTTACATCGTCCTGTATCAGTATACCGATTATCTTTTTGTCATGTCGAGGGGTTCTGACGAATTTGTAGTGATGAATATCACACCGCCTTTTCCGAGCGGTCAATCGCCTGGAAAGCCCTTCCTATCAACCCGAAATGGGTGGACAATACCAGTTCGAATGGATACGATTACGATGTAAGCGCTATCTAAAAATGTGTCGATTTTGTGACTTTCGAAACCGACGCCCGCATCGAATGCATGTTGATGCGTGTGAGGAGGAACTAGAATGGATTGGATGACCCAACTACGCGAGAAAATCGGCGCCGATGTCGTCTTCACGGACTCGACGACCCGACTCGCCTATTCATTTGACGCGACGCCGAACTATCAAGCGATGCCAGACGCGATCGTGGCCCCCCGCTCGACCGAGGACGTGCAGGCCGTGTTACGGCTGTGCCACGAACACCGGATCCCCGTCGTCCCACGCGGATCGGCGACAAATCTCGCCGGCGGCACGACGCCGCTTTCAGGTGGTGTCGTCATGGACTTCCGTCATATGGACAAGATTGTCGAGATTGACGAGAAGAATTTGACGGTGACGGTCGAACCGGGCTGCATCACCGCCCATTTGGCACAAGCCGTCAAGGCGAGAGGCCTGTTTTATCCGCCGGACCCGAGTTCGATGAAAATCTCGACGATTGGCGGCAACATCAGTGAGAACTCCGGCGGCTTGCGCGGACTGAAATACGGGGTCACGGCCGATTATGTGCTTGCGCTCGAAGCGGTGCTCCCGAACGGCGAAGTGCTCCGTACGGGCGGGAAGCTCGCCAAAGACGTCGCCGGTTATGATTTGACCCGTGTCCTCGTCGGATCGGAAGGGACGCTCGCCGTCATCACGCAAGCGACGCTCAAGCTCATCCCGCTCCCCGAGACGAAACAGACGATGCTCGCCTATTTCGAGGACTTGGACAGCGCGGCCAGGACAGTGAGTCGCATCATCGAGAACCGCGTCATCCCGGCAACGCTCGAGTTCATGGACAAAAAGACGATCGAGGTCGTCGAGGCGTATGCGAACATCGGATTGCCGACAGACGTCGGTGCTCTCCTTCTATTGGAACAGGATGGTCCACTTGACGTCGTCCGGCGCGATATCGAAGCGATGCACGCTGTTTGTCTCGAGGAAGGGGCCTTGTCGGTCGAAGTGGCCCGGGACGAAGCGCACGCCGAGACGTTGCGCTATGCGCGGCGCATCGCCTTATCCGCCCTGGCCCGCCTCAGCCCGACGACGATTTTAGAGGATGCGACCGTGCCACGGAGCGAGATCGCCGAGATGGTCCGCCGCATCGAAGCGATCGGGCGGGCATACGACATTCAAATCGCCACGTTCGGCCACGCCGGGGACGGCAACCTGCATCCGACGGTCGCGACCGATGCTCGGAACCACGAAGAGATGAAGCGCGTCGAGGCCGCGTTCGCCGATATTTTCGCCGCCGCGCTCGACCTCGGCGGGACGATCACCGGCGAGCATGGGGTCGGGGCGATGAAAGCCCCGTATCTCGAATGGAAGCTCGGACCGGCCGGGATAGACGTCATGAAAGGCATCAAGCTCGCCTTCGACCCGCACGGTATCATGAACCCGCAGAAGATGTTCGCCAAAGCGGCGAAGAAACGAATCGTCCAAGGAGGGCTGTCATGAAGCAAAGAACCGAACTCGCTACCCGCATGACCGAGAAGCTCGATTACGAAGAGATGCTCGGCTGCATGCGCTGCGGCTTTTGCCTGCCGACGTGCCCGACGTATATCCGCTCGAAAGACGAGTCCGCCTCCCCGCGCGGACGCATCGCCATCATGAAAGGAGTCGTCGACGGGTTGATCGAACCGGATGAGGGCGTCGAGAAGACGATCAACGAATGCCTCGGTTGCCTCGCCTGTGAGCCGGCATGCCCGGCCGGGGTGCGCTATAGCGTTCTGCTCGAGGACGCACGCGCCGCCATCACCGAACATAAACGTGCGACGGGACAGATGCCCGTCCGCGAGCGGATTGTCCGGAAAGTCGTCTTTGACGGGCTGTTCTTGAATAAAGCGAAGATGGAGACGGCGACGGGCTTCCTTCGCTTTTATCAACAGTCCGGTGTCCAGACGCTCACCCATAAACTCCGCATCCTCGACTGGTTCCCAGACCAACTCCAAAAGATGGAGACGATTTTACCGACGGTCCCAGCGAAGACGGAGCGCAGACGTCGTCCCGAGCGGATTCAAGCGACGGGCGCGACGACGGCCCGGGTCGCTTTCTTCAGCGGTTGCTTGATGGATACGATGTTTTATGAGACGAACGCGAACACGATCAAACTGCTCCAAGCGGCAGGTTGCGATATCGTCATCCCGAAAGCGCAGCAGTGCTGCGGGGCGCTTCACGGCCATGCCGGCGAACAGACGGGCGCCGTCACGCTCGCCAAGCAGAATATTGCCGCTTTCGAGGCCGAGGACGTCGACTACATCATCACGAACGCAGGCGGTTGCGGGGCGTTCCTCATCGGTTATGACCATCTGTTGAAGCACGACCCGGAATGGGCCGAACGCGCGGAACGGTTCACGGCCAAGATTAAAGACTTCGCCTCGATTTTGATTGAGGTCGGCTTCCTCGACCGCGTACCGCTCTCCCTACCGGAGCAGCTCATTACGTACCAAGACTCGTGCCACCTCCGCAATGTGCAAAAAGGGGCACTCGCCCCACGGGTGTTGCTTCAGGCAATCGAAGGCGCCGTCTATATCGAACAGAAGCATGCCGACCACTGCTGTGGCTCGGCCGGCGTCTACAATCTATTGCAACCGGTGATTGCGAACGACATCCTCGAGATGAAGATGGGTCACGTGAACGTCACGGCGGCACAAACGATTGTGACATCGAACCCGGGCTGTCACATGCAGATGCAACTCGGCATTCAAGAACATGGGACCGACTCGATGCGTGCCGTCCATCTAGCCGATTTGCTCGTCGAGGCGATGGATCATCATGCGATTTAACAAAAAGAGGCTGGGACATAACTAGCCGGTTTTAAAGCTTTTCAATAAAAAGAGGGGTCCGGTCACCGATTTTCAGTGGCCGGACCCCTTCTTCTTGATTGCCGTCATCATGCGTTACAATATCGGATATATCTGTAACACCCTCGCCTTTAACCACCTACGATTTAATAGACGGTACGTGATCAAAACGAGAATTTACCGTCAATATAGTTAGGCAGCCAAATGTAGCCGAGTCCCTCTGCGAAAACGGTGGAGCGACGTACCAAGCGCGTGGTTTGTCGAGGCATTGCGCCTCCGTGTTGGAGCGGTCAATCCACGGCCGCTCAACTTTTTGAAATTGTTTGCGCAGAAAAATGGATAATTTTGCTGGGAGACGCCTATATGTAATAGCTAGTCAAAATGCCGGCGGGTGCCGGGCTTATTTTTAAATTCATTCGAGACCACATCGCCCTATAAATGATTGTTTCGTCGCCTCATACTGTTCGAGCGACTGCGCGTCTTGGTTATATGTATAGCCCCGAACCGATAGCTCTTGGTCGAGCAATAGCCGAAACAGCTCCGAGACAGCGTTCGAAATCGGGATGGCTTCCTCGACAATCCGTCGATTTTCCTGCTCGATGTCCTGAAACGCGCTATAGCTCCAGACGCTCGTTAAAAACAACGCCATCAAGGAGATGAGTAAGTATCTTTGCAGTAGCGAGAATTTAGTCTTTATCGTGTCTCTTCCCTTATCCCGACGTCGGACCGACTTACGGTCTCTTCTACTATCGGCCGTCTCTTCGATCGTCTCAACTAATTTGAATCGATTGGTGCACATTCCCACAAAAAAAGAGAGGATCACCAGGATCCTCTCATCGGGTTCATGCTTATTTCGTTCCGAACAGACGGTCACCTGCGTCACCGAGTCCTGGTACGATGTAGCCATGGTCGTTCAACTTCTCGTCAAGTGCGGCGAGATAGATTTCGACGTCCGGGTGTTCGGCTTGAACACGTTCCACACCTTCAGGGGCTGCACAGAGGCAAGCGAGCTTAATCGACTTGGCACCGTGCTTTTTAAGCGCGGCAATCGCGTCGGCTGCTGAACCGCCTGTCGCGAGCATCGGGTCGACGACGATGAAGTCACGTTCTGTGACGTCCGTCGGCAACTTGAGATAGTATTCGTGCGGCTCGAGCGTCTCTGGGTCACGGTATAAACCGATGTGACCGACTTTGACGTTCGGCATCATTTTGAGGAAGCCATCCACCATGCCGAGGCCTGCCCGTAAAATTGGGACGATTCCCAATTTCTTGCCGGCAATCATCTTCTGTGTCGATACAGAGACCGGTGTCTCGATTTCCACATCAGTAAGCGGAAGGTCGCGTGTAATTTCATATGCCATGAGTGACGAAACCTCGTCTACGAGTTCACGGAACTGCTTCGTCCCCGTCTCTACTTTACGCATAATCGTCATCTTGTGCTGAATCAATGGGTGGTCATAAACGTGTACTTTGCCCATCATGCTTCACTCCTCTCTCAATCTCTCTTGAGCATTGTACCCTAACTTTTCTGAGAAAGGTAGGGTCAACTTCTGTTTTTTAAGAGGTCAGACGAAACCCGAAGGAACGAAATCAATCCCTCGGGGTTCAGGTGACACATGGTTTAGAATTTGAAGAAATTTAAGAAACCGGCCGTCTTGTGTTTCACTTTTCCGCACATGTTTCCTTTGGCGGCGTGATGGTCGTTAGACGAGCTGTGCTTGCCGGCATGCTTTTTAGCATATTTTTTGGCATGCTTTTTCGCCTTCTTCTTCTCTTTTTTGTCTTTCTTCTCTTGCTTCCAGTCAGCTTTTTCTTTTTGTTTCGACTCGGTCGGTTTGTCCGTCGAGGCATCTGCTTTCGGAGCTGAGACTGGCTTTGTGACAGGCTTTGTCGCCGTTTCTGTTACAGGCTTCGTCGTTGTCGTTGCAGCTGGTTTCGTTGCAGTCGTTGTAGCTGGCTTCGTCGTTGTCGTTTCAGCTGGCTTCGTCGTTGTCGTTTCAGCTGGCTTCGTCGTTGTCGTTTCAGCTGGCTTCGTCGTTGTCGTTTCAGCTGGCTTCGTCGTCGGTGCTACTGCGACCGGTGCCGGCGCCGTATCCTGTGTACGCGTCACGAGACCTGCGTTCCAGTTCACGTAAGCATCCGCTTCGTGGAAATGGATGAACCCAGAATCTTTGGCGAGCTTGTGGCTGTCCGCGCTAAGACGTGTCGAAATCGTGAGCGTCTTGACCGAATGCTTCGCGTCGACTGCTTGTAATTTCTTAATCATGTTTTGTGACCAAGCGTCGCTCTTGATCGTGTCGGCGTTGAAACTCTCCCACATGATGCCGTCAACGTAAGGTGCCGTTGACGTTTCTAACGTGTCGAAGCCCCAGTTTTGAACCATGGCGATATCACCATAGCGCGCCCGAGCTTGTTTCAAGAAGTTGACGAGTCCGTCCCGTTGCTGCTTGAGCACGGTCGGATTGTTCAAATGTTCGTTATCGATATCACCGACCGTATCCATGAACACGCCATCGATGCCTTTGGCGACGACTTGGTTCTGGATTTCCGTGAGGAGCAACCCTTGGAAGTGCGGTGAGGCGATGTTCGTCAAGTACGAATCCCATTCCGAGTAATGGACACGTTGTCCGTTACGCGTAAAGAAGTCACCTGACTGAAGTTTTGACATGAGACCTGTGTTCCATGTCGCGACTTCCATAACGCTAATATATCCGAGTACTTTTGTCCCGCGTGCTTTGATTTGCTCCACTTGCGCTTTCGTGTAATGGAGTGGCTCAATGATGACGAGGTCATAGTTTTGCATATCTTTCAAAATCGCTGCCGTTGGATGACCATAATACACTTGATAGTTCTTCACGCCGTCGAGTGGGTTCATGGTTTGTGCCCCCGTTTTGGACATGTTCAGACTAACAATTAACAACACTACCATTAGAGACATAATTAACTTTTTCAATTTCACTACCTATTCCTCTCCTGATGACTGACAAAACGTGGTGACGGACGATGATGGTTGAATGGAGTTGTGTCTCGTGGCTCCCCCTTTTCTTATATTCAAATGACGAGAAGGTTAGTGCTGTGTGTTTTATGGATGTATCGGATTCGTGTATGTAATGTTGAACCTTCGCAAAAAAAATTATAGGATAGTTTTTCACGAAAACATAGTGTCAATTTGACAACAAAAAACCGCTTCACGACATGAAAGTGTCATGAAACGGGTAAAACGATAAGTTATTCGATTATATGTAAGTATTTAGCGTTGACTCTAATTCGAGACGATCAATCAAATAGACTCGTTCCGTCTCGACGTCCATCAATTGAAGGGTGTCTTGCCCTTCCTCCATCCAGACGTCAAACCGTTGTTCGGTCAACTGCTCATAGAGCGCGAGCGTCCCGCATCGTTCCCCGGTCGGCTGTCCACTACTCGGCTTTACATGGGACAACAATTCAAATAGCTCGCTCGTACTCGGTCCACCAAGATGGGCGATTTTCGTCTCCGTCTCGTATGTCGCCAAACGCATCGCATCTTTTTGCTCCGATTTGATCGTCAATTCACCGGCGCCCGGCCGTTTCACTGTGCCCCACACCTCGATTACGGTTCCGTAACGTTCCGACAACTCGACCGATGCCCGTTCAGTGAAATCACGGATGGGCACATCCGCTAGGACGACCCGCTTCAGCAGCCTGCGCTCATTCGCAGTTGATGCAAAAACGGCTTCCGTTGAGTCGATGGCGACATATTCGCCCGTGAAGACGGCCGGTAGCACGGTACGTTCCCATGCTTCTTCCCTCCCCATCTGTAACGTGATTCGATTGTCGGCCAATTGAGTCAAGAAGGCGACCCCTTCGTTCTTTCCGCTCTCAAAGACGAACAATCCGGGCTCAATCATTTGCCCTTTTGCTGCCCCATCCTGAAAGACTTGGTACGTGACGTGGAGCGCCCCCCGGTCCGGTGTCTCATACCGGAAGACGGATTCTGGGATGATCGTCTCGTGTGCCTTATTGACCGAGAAGGACTGTACCACATTTTCGACGTTCGGTTCAGGAATGAACGACAGCGTATCTCCGACTTCGATTTCAACAGGATTCGCGGTAACGGCAGCCTCGAACGCTGCGATCTTGTCCGTGCGGAAGACCCGTGCGTTTTGCTCGTCACTGTTCAAGCACGAGACGTAGTGAGACTCCCCGCTCCGCCAATATTTGACGGTCTTGCTGCCTAATTCGTCGTAGAAAGGATGACGGAATGTAATGGAGGCCACTTCAGCCCGCCGCATCGGCAACACGTCCGTCGGTTTTTGCTCACAGTAGTTTAATAATCGCGACTTCAGCGCAGACGTCAACGGGATGTCTCGGTTTTGGTGAATCGCATACGTCGACAATGACCGCAAGTTGAGCGCGTTCGTCTCGTTTGCGCCACATCCGCTTAAAAAGATGATGGCACCGATCATCATCCATAAGACGTGTTTCATTCCGCCCCCTCCTTTCACATTTATTTGGGTACTATCACCTAAAATTTTCTTTTTCACTTTATCATACAATAATAATTACTTATATAGTTAGAAGAACAAACAAAAAATGCCACTTGCGTGGCACTTTTTTAGTCGTCATCTCGGTCGTCGTCTTGATTATCGTCCCGATCGTCATCTTGGTCGTCATCATTTTGATTGTCGTTTTGATCATCTTGATCGTCTTGGTCATCCCGGTCATCGTCACGTTCAATCTCTTTCACTTGCTGTTGAAGGTTCAACTCGAGTTTGACGCGGTCACCGGCTTTTGGCGCCTCATCGTCAAGCTCGTAGCGGCTCGCGAGTTTGAACGTCTCGGACTTGCCGTCACGCTCGATGGTCACGTCACGGTCCGACAAGCTGACGAACGTGCCGTAGATGTCAAAGTCGTCACTCTCGCGGTCGACTTCCTTCACTTCCTCGTTTTGATTGAACTCGAGTTTGACACGGTCTCCGGCTTTCGGCGTATCATCGTCAATCTCGTGACGGGCCGCGAGCGGATACGTCGCTTCCTTTCCGCTGAAACTGATCGTCACGTCACGGTCTGATAGGCTGACGAGGGTACCATACAATTTATAATCATCGTCATCGACCGAGCGGACCGGTGTATCACTCGATGCTGATCCTTCTGTCGACGCGGCCGCTTCCTTGTTCGCACCGTCCTGTGCGTCATCTGCGGCATCATCCGTCCCACTGTTCACACTGTCGACCGACCGTGGGACGATGACCGTGTCCGTGTTGTCGTTCGCAACATACAACCCGATTCCTGCGACGGCGAGGACCGCCAAGCCGACGCCTAAAATCCATCCGATTAGTTTCATGATGTTTCCTCCTCGTTTCATGTGGTGAACTTGTTCTACATCTTCATCATAGAACGGTGACCTTAGAGCACCACGAGGATTCCATTAGAAAACGATGAGAATCTGCGAAAGGTTTGTCATTTTGCGACGAAGAAAATACTGCCGTCCGGCGCGTTCGCATAACTGCCGATCGACCAACCGTTCATGTCGGCCACTTCCTTGGCGATGGCGAGCCCTAGTCCGCTGCCGCTCCGGTCCCGCGCCTCATCGAGTCGATAAAAGCGGTCGAACAGACGCGCCCTGGCGTCATCGCTCAGCGTCGTCCCATGGTCACGCACTTCAATTCGATTCGGTGTCATCGTCACGTGCGTGTCAGTCGCGTACTTCAAGCTGTTGTCGATGAAGATGACGACGAGCCGTTGCAGCGAATCACGGTGCCCGTACCACGTTCCTGTCGCCTCGATTGGAACCCGGACGCCATGCGAACGCTCGAACCGCTCGGTCAATTGGTCGGCGAGCTCGGCTAATTCAATCGCTTCAGCCTCGATTTCTTCAAGTGAGGAGAAGCGGCTCAGTTCAAGCATCGGTTCAATCAAGTCTTCGCGCATTTGCCGGGATTCGGTCAAAATATGGTCGATCGCCTCGTCACGGACGGCCGGGTCGCTTTGTCCCCAGCGCCGGAGCAGTTTGGCGTACCCTTCGATGACCGTGAGCGGCGTCTTCAGTTCATGTGAAACATCGGCGACGAAACGCCGTTGTTGCTCCATCGATCCTTCGACCCGGCCAATCATTTGATTGAAGCCAGTCGCAAGTGTCGACACTTCGTCTTGGCTCGTCCCGACATCGATGGTCTCAAGGGTTCCCGATTCCGTGATCCGTTCCATCGTCGTCTCGAGCCGGCGGAGCGGGTCGAGTCCCTGGCGCACGATCCACAGGCTGCCGATGAACGTCATCGCCACGGCGATCAAAAAGATGATGAGAAAAATGGTCGCGAGCGTCCGCAGCGTCTCACTCACCGCCGCGTCTTGAAACGCGTAGCCGAGCCCATTCGACGTCGCGATGACGAACCAGTCGTCGATGAGGGCCGGCTCGCCGAAATTGACGGGAAACCGCAATCCTTCCTCGGCCTCTCCGCCGATGATGCCCCAGTCACCGTTCGCTTGCCGTTCGAGCACGACACTGTCCTCGTGTAACGACAAGACGGCCTGGCGATTCCGCTCGTCCTCCTCGAGCAAGCTGAGTGCCTGGCGCAAGACGTCATAGCGGGCGTCGACGATCTGTTGACGCGAGACGAGCCAGGCGACACCGAACGAGGTGATCAGGAGGAACAACATGAACCCCGCCATCGCCAAAGCGATTTTCGTCCGTAGCTTCATCTTATTCACCACGCTTCAACATATAGCCGACGCCTCGGACCGTCTGAATCCAGGAACCACCGAGTTTCTTCCGGACATAGCGGACGTACACATCGACGACGTTCGTGTCCCCATAATAATCGAAGCCCCAGACGTGTTCGACGAGTTGGTCGCGTGTGAGCACGCGTTCGGGATGTTCGAGCAGATAGACGAGCAAATCGAACTCTCTCCGGGTCAAGTCGACTTTTTGCCCTTCGCACATCACTTCATGGCGATTGACGTCGACGGTCAGCCCTTCATACGATAAGACCCGTTCGCTCGTATCGACGTGGACGTGTTGCCGCATCCGTAAGAATGCCCGAATCCGCGCGAGCAACTCTTCCATCTCGAACGGCTTCGTGATGTAATCGTCGGCCCCGAGGTCGAGCCCGCTCACTTTGTCGTAACGGTCCCCGCGTGCCGTCACCATCAATACCGGGAGAAGCGGCTGCTCTTCTTTGACGCGGCGCACGACTTCGAGACCGCTCATCTGCGGCAGCATGACATCGAGCAACATGAGGTCAATCCCACCGGCGAGCGCCAAGTCGAGCCCGGCCCGCCCGTCATGAGCGACCTCGACTTGATAACCGGCATGCATAAGTTCAAGTTCGAGCAGTCTGGCAATTTTAGCATCGTCTTCGACGACGAGAATCGTAGGCATGGCATTCATCCTTTCTCAAAAAAGCGCCGAGCAGTCCGCCCGACGCATCATTCTAAATGTTCCCGGATTCCTCAGTCAAAAAACGGACGAACTGCTTCTGGAATCGCTTGTTCGATACGCAATTCGAGTGAATCGCCCATCCGGTCAAACGTCGTTTCAATCCCTTCCGCCTGAAACGCCAAATCAGTCCCGACTTGAGCGATTTGGTCGAGCCACGCGTTGCCGGTCAAGGTGAATAATAGGAACCCGGCGACCCCTGCCGCCATGAGTGTCAATGCGAGCGCACCGACGGCCACTCTTCGAATCATTCTTCCAATCTTTCCTCTGCTAGTTGAGCGCATAAATCCCTCTCCCTTGTCTATTTTCTTTCTTTACTGTACGGGAGCGAACTGAGAAAGAGCGGTGAAACAGATTAGAATTTGATGAGAAAAAGAGGCCACAGCACGCTGCGACCTCATTCTTCCTCGAGCACCGATTTGGCAATCGGCGCCCAATACGTTCCATCCATGGCAGCGACCTCGGCGAGCGTCGTCCGGTACATGTCGTCCCCGGCCTTCTTCTCGGCGATGCCTTTCATCCATAAGACGTCCGCTTTATACCCTGATTCGGGATACGTCTCGACATAGGCGGCATAGTCTTGGATCTCCGCTTCACCGAGCTTGTTGTCGACGAGCAAGCGATAAAATCCGACCGCCTGTTCTTGACCGGCTTTCGCCTTGCCGACGAGGAGCGCATCGGCTTCCTCGTATCGTTTGTCCGAGACGAGTGTCTCGACTTTAGCGAGCGGGATGACGGTCGGTGCCTCAGGTGACTCGGTCGTCTCGTCCTCGGTTTGGAGCGCCTCGTTCGCTTCTTCAAGCCGGGCGACTTCTTTCTCGAGTTCTTCTAACCGTTTCGCGAGTGCCTCTTCTTCCGTCACCGTCACGACCCGCTCGTCGGAAGCGGACGGCGTCACTGGGGGTGGCGCCTGGTCCGGCCAAAAGGCGAGCGCGACCAGCCCGAGTCCGACGACGAGCGGCAGGCCGAGCCATGTCTTGTCCCACTTGAACGCGTTCTTCCAATCCGACAAGTCCGCATGACCGATGACGGCCGGGGAGAACGAACGAAAGCGGCGCTTGGCCGCCTTCTTTCCGTTCGCCTTCACTTCGAGTGCGAGCCCGAGCCGATGAAACGCCGCCGGCACTTTCATCCCGAGAAGCGGTACGATCCGTTCACTTGCCTCGATATAATAGCCATGATCGAGCAGCGTCGTGACGACCTCGAACTCGTTCGCGACGAGGCGAAACGTCGGGTCGTGCTCGCCTTTTCGGACGAGCCATTCGGTCATATCGATGAGCGGTAGTTCCGCGAGTTCCCGATCTGCGAGTGTCCGTACGTCCATTCGTCAGCCTCGTTCAGGATAGAGCGGGAACTTCGCCGTCAACGCGCGCACGGCTTCATGCGCTTCGGTGAGCACCGCCTCATCTTCATGGTTCGTCAAGACGCGTCCAATCAAACGAGCGACTTCACGCATATCGTCTTCTTTCAATCCGCGTGTCGTCATCGCGGCCGTCCCGACTCGAATCCCGCTCGTCACGAACGGTGAGGCCGGATCGAATGGGATCGTGTTCTTGTTGACGGTGATGCCGGCCGCGTCGAGCGCATGCTCGGCCGCTTTCCCGGTGATATCGATGCCACGGAGGTCGACGAGGAGAAGGTGGTTATCCGTGCCGCCCGATACGATACGGAGTCCCTCTTCTTCTAATCCTTGCGCGAGCACTTGTGCGTTCTTGATGACTTGTGCCTGATAATCTTTGAACTCAGGTTGAAGCGCTTCTCCGAACGCCACTGCCTTCGCAGCGATGACGTGCATGAGCGGACCGCCTTGAATCCCTGGGAAGATCGACTTGTCGATCGCCTTGGCGAACTCCTCTTTACAGAGGATCATGCCGCCGCGTGGACCGCGGAGCGTCTTGTGTGTCGTCGTCGTCACGAAGTGCGCGTGCTCGACCGGGTTCGGATGAAGCCCGGCCGCGACGAGACCGGCGATATGCGCCATGTCGACCATGAGGTAAGCATCGACGCTATCGGCGATCTCACGGAACTTAGCGAAGTCGATTGTCCGCGGGTACGCCGAGGCACCAGCGACGATGAGTTTTGGTTTATGTTCTTTCGCGAGGGCTGCGACAACGTCATAATCGATGTGTTCTGTCTCTTTGTCCACACCGTATTCGACGAAATTGTATTGAACGCCTGAGAAGTTGACCGGACTTCCGTGCGTCAAATGGCCACCGTGCGACAAGTTCATGCCGAGCACCGTGTCACCGGCTTCAAGTACTGTAAAGTAAACGGCCATGTTCGCTTGGGCACCCGAATGCGGCTGCACGTTGGCATGTTCTGCACCGAACAGCTCTTTCGCACGGTCGCGGGCCAAGTTCTCGGCCACGTCGACGAACTCACAACCACCGTAGTAGCGGCGGCCTGGATAACCTTCCGCGTACTTGTTCGTGAGCACGCCTCCTTGCGCTTCCATGACTGCTTCTGAGACAAAATTCTCCGAGGCAATGAGTTCGATGTTCTCGCGTTGGCGACCGAGCTCGTGTTGCATCGCTTCAAACAATTCCGCATCCTGTACTTTCAACTTCGTCGTGTTTACCATGTTGAAACCCCCTCTGAATGTCTAAAAATCAACACCCCCATCGTAACATATGCTTCTTATTTTGGGTATCGTCTAATCAGAGGTCAAGTTGGGTATCATAATGAAGAAGACGATCAGAGGAGGATGTTTATGATTGAGACAAAACAGATTACGATTACCCCGTTTGAACGCGAGCGGACGGTTCGGATTTATACACCTGCGGATTACGACACGACGGACAAACGTTATCCTGTGCTCTATATGCATGACGGCCAGAACGTGTTCGCCGACGAGGACGCGAGCTATAAGATGAGTTGGCGCGCCGGCGAGTATGTGGACGCCTCGAAACGCGACTTGATCATCGTCGGCATCGACAGTGCCCCGGGCGAGATGCGACTCGACGAATACGGACCGTGGGAAAACCCATACATCGGTGAGAGCCTGCTCGGTCAAGACGTGACACTCGGCGGCCAAGGGTCGGCCTACATCGAATATATCGCCCAAGAGTTAAAACCGATGATCGATGCGAACTATCGGACGAATCCGGACGAGACGGCGATGATGGGCAGTTCGATGGGCGGCTTGATCTCGATTTACGCCGCATGTGTCTATCCCGACATCTTCAAACGCGTCGCCTCGCTATCATCGGCGTTCTGGTTCAACCAGACCGAGCTTGAACAGTTAATCGAGTCGAGCGATTTGAGCGGTGTCGAACGTCTATATATGGACGTCGGTCGGAAAGAAGTCGAACAACCGTCAGCGGACGGTCCGACGAACGAAATGTATCTCGAGTCGAGCGAACGCGTCTATGCGCTCCTCCGCGACAAAGTCGACCATATCCGTTTCGAGATCATCGAGGAAGGCGTGCATAACGAGCTCGCTTGGCGTGAACGGTTCCCGATGGTCCTTTCCTACTTGTTCAGTGAAGAGTTATAACGCAAAAAAAAGCCGGTCCTCGCGACCGGCTTTCGTTTATTTCGCTGGATAGTGGGCCCGGGGGCCGCCAATCAGTTTCGGCCGCGTGACGGCGAACGTGACATACGCCTCACCGAGCTGCTTCGCTGATAAGCGGACCGGGATCGCGACCGGCTTCAAATGCATACCGATCAGCGTCGACCCGATATCGATCCCTGCATCCGCTTGAATCGATTCGACGACGCAAGGCGTATCGAAGCTTTCGTACGCTTTCTCCGCCATCGCCCCGCCCGCTGCGCGCACAGGGACGACCGTCACTTCTGTCAAACCGAACTGTTTCTGCGTCCGTCGTTCGACCGTGAGCGCCCGATTAATATGTTCACAGCCTTGAAAGGCGAGATGGACGCCGGTCTTGTCGCGAAACGTCAGAAACGCTTCGATGAAGTCCGACGCCACATCAATCGAGCCCGCTTTCCCAATCGTCTTACCGACGACCTCGCTCGTCGAACAACCGATGACGAGAATCTTGTCCTCATCTAACGGAAACCGTTCGTGCAATTCCGTCAATAAGTTCAAAAGTTCCGCCTTCATCGCTGTCACTTCGTTTCGTAAGCGCTCATCTTATCGACACGGTTCGAGTGGCGTCCGCCCTCGAAATCTGTATCGAGCCATGTCGCCACTAAATCGAGTGCAAGACCCGGTCCGATGACGCGCTCGCCCATCGTCATGATGTTCGAGTCGTTGTGTTGACGTGTCGCTTTCGCGCTGAACGAGTCATGGACGAGTGCCGCCCGGATGCCTTTCACTTTGTTGGCGGCAATGCCGATGCCGATCCCTGTCCCGCAAATCAAGATGCCACGGTCGAACTCACCAGCCGCAACGGCTTCAGCGACCGGAATCGCCACGTCTGGATAATCGATTGACTCGGCCGAGTGTGTGCCGAAGTCCTTATACTCGTGACCAAGCTCTTCCAATAGTCCGATGATGTCTTTTTTCA
Source organism: Exiguobacterium sp. s21 (assembly GCF_018617975.1). Classification (NCBI taxonomy): domain Bacteria; kingdom Bacillati; phylum Bacillota; class Bacilli; order Caryophanales; genus Exiguobacterium; species Exiguobacterium sp. s21. The sequence goes on from NZ_JACSLF010000003.1 coordinate 28,687, forward strand.
AGTTAAATCCGCCATGATCGGCGCCAATTGCGATTTTCATTCGTTCATTCCCCCGTCTTCTTTGGTAGGCGTCTCGGTGGTTTTGTCACCTTTGACCCGTCATTCGTCAATTTTAGCACAAGTCGATTCACGAGTGGTTCGAGTTCGTTTCGGACTTGGCGGTAGACGTTCATCGACCCTCCGAACGGGTCATTGATGTCGCGCTCGAGTCCGGTGACGAACTCGTATAACGTGAACGTGCGGTCGGCCAAGTCCGGGTACGTGTCTCGAATCTGTTCACGATGCGCCCGTGTCATCGTCAAGATGACGTCCGCCCAACGTCCGAGGACGTCGTCGAATGTCTGGGTCACGTGATCGAGCTCGATTCCTCGCTCACGCAACACTTGGAGTGCATTTTCTGAGGCGTCGAACCCTTGCATCGTCCGCAGCCCGGCCGAACGAATATCGAACTCGTCCCCCGTGACTTTCGAGCGGAGCAGGGCCATCGCCATTGGGCTTCGGCATGTGTTCCCACTACATATGAATAATACGCGTTTCATTGACATCGCGTGATCCTCCTCTATGTCCTTAAGCCTCTTCCTGTGGACGGATGACTTTACCGCCTGCCGCCTTGTAGAGGCGGTTATATACGGCAAGAGCGACTCCCGTCGGTTCAATCCGATTCACGTAAATCTCTTCTACATCCGTCTCATCAAACTTTCGCAACGCCTCATACAAACGCTGGGCCGCCGTCTCCATCGAAATACCGAGGGAGAGGGTGACGTCCGCCGGGGTCGTCGCTTCATCGAATACGAGTGCGCCAACTCGCTTGCCCGTCGCCTGTCGTGTCGTGATGACACGGACGAGGTCATCGCGTCCTCCTTCGACTAAATAAAGAGGGGCGCTCGGGGCGTAATGGGTGTACTTCATTCCTGGTGATCGTGGCGCAGCTGCTTCATCGCTCAAGTTGGCATCGAGAATGACCGGGCCGATGACCGCCTCAATCGCTTCTTTCGTCACGCCGCCCGGACGTAAAATCGTCGCCGGCTCCGTCGTGCAGTCGATCACGGTCGATTCGACACCGATGCCTGTCGGTCCCCCATCCATAATACCCGCGATTCGGCCAGTCAAATCATCTGCCACGTGCCGGGCTGACGTCGGTGATGGACGTCCAGAACGGTTCGCGCTCGGTGCCGCCAGTCCAAGACCGGACGTACGGATCAATTCTAGCGCGGCCGGATGATTCGGCATTCTGAGTCCAATCGAATCAAGACCAGCCGTCACGAACGAAGACGCTCGGCCGTTCGACGGTAAGATGATGGTCAAGGCACCAGGCCAAAACGCTTCCATCAAGCGTCTGGCGACCGGCGGGATGGTTTGCGCGAAATGCTCGGCCTGTTCGACCGAGGCCACGTGGACGATGAGCGGGTTGTCCGACGGTCTTCCTTTCGCCTCGAAAATCTTTTTGATGGCGACGTCGTTCGTCGCATCTCCGGCGAGTCCGTAGACGGTCTCCGTCGGCATGGCGATCACCTCGCCCGCCTGCAAGAGACGTACCCCTTCCTCAACTTCTGTCGGCTTGATCCATTTCGTTTCCATGCGCAATCCCTTCCCTCACGGCGTAGACGATTCGGTCTTTGCCGTTTATATCTTTTAAAATACCCGTTTCTGCTTCAGGATAACGTTCGGACAGGTACGATTTCACAACTTGTCCTTGATTATACCCGATTTCAAATGCAATCAATTGCCAATCGGCACACAAGACGCGCATCGAGTCGGCGATAATCTTCCGATAAAAATCGAGCCCGTCTGCTCCTCCGAACAAGGCGAGGTGCGGCTCATAGCCTGCGACCGTCTCATCGAGCAGTTCGTCCGCCTCGATATAGGGCGGATTCGAGACGAGCACACGAATCGAGTCGTCGGCAATCGGAGCGAGGCAATCTCCTTCATGGAAGGACACGTCCGCCCCGAGCGCTGTTGCGTTCCGCTTGGCGACAGCAATCGCTTCCCGGGAAATATCGACCGTCTGGACGCGGACACCGAGTTCGAGACTGAGCGTGATGGCGATTGCCCCGCTACCGGTCCCGATATCGACGATGTCATCATCGGCCACGTCGGTCACGTGCTCAACGACCCATTCGATCAACTCTTCCGTTTCCGGACGCGGAATCAAGACGTCTCGATTGACCTCGAACATCCGCCCGTAAAACGGGGCGTGCCCAATCAAATGCTGGACCGGCTCGCCTGCGAGCAGGCGCTCGAATCCTGTTCGGAATTCAGATTCTTCATCATCTGTCAATTCGTCGGATAAACGGATGAGCAGTCCCGTCCGATCGACGTCAAGGACGTGCATGAGCCACCACGCCGCGGTCGAGGCATCGCGCCCCGCGTCAAGAAGTTCCCGCTCCGCTTGCTTCAATCTCGCAGCGATTCGCATCAATCCACGTCCTCCATGAGACGGGCCTGTTCGTCCATGACGAGGGCGTCGATGATATCCTCGAGTTCCCCAGCGAGGACGCGGTCGAGCTTTTGAAGCGTGAGTCCGATGCGGTGATCGGTCACGCGGCTCTGTGGGAAGTTATACGTCCGAATCCGCTCCGAGCGATCCCCTGTCCCGACGGCAGACTTGCGCTGCGCTGACAGTTCTTCGAGGTGTTCGCTCTGCATCTTGTCATAGAGCCGAGCCCGGAGCACTTTGAGTGCTTTGTCTTTATTCTTATGTTGCGACTTCTCATCCTGACATGAGACGACGAGTCCCGAGGGAATGTGCGTCAACCGCACGGCCGATTGGGTCGTGTTGACCGACTGGCCCCCTGGTCCTGACGATGTGAACGTGTCGACACGGACGTCTTTCATATCGATATGCACTTCGACGTCCTCGGCTTCCGGCAATACCGCGACGGTCGCCGTCGATGTATGGATGCGTCCACCCGACTCGGTCGATGGGACGCGTTGAACCCGATGCGCCCCATTCTCGAACTTCAATTTCGAGTAGGCGCCGGTCCCGTTGATTAGGAACGTCACTTCTTTGAAGCCGCCGAGTTCTGTATAGTTGGCGTCGATCAATTCGGTCTTCCAGTTCTGCCGCTCGGCGAAACGCGTGTACATCTTGTACAAGTCGACTGCGAACAGTGCCGCTTCGTCCCCACCGGCCGCTCCGCGAATCTCGACGATGACGTTCTTGTCGTCGTTCGGGTCTTTCGGCAACAGCAAGACGCGAAGTTTCGCCTCGAGCGCCTTCACTTCCGGCTCGAGGAGCGCCATCTCTTCTTTGGCGAGCTCCCGCATGTCGGCATCGAGTGTGCGGTCTTCAAGCATGAGTTTCGCTTCTTTATACGCCGTGCTCGTTTCTTTATAGTGGCGATATACCTGTACCGTCTCCTCGAGTTGGGACTGTTCTTTTGAATATTGTCGTAATTTATTCGCATCGCTGAGCACTTCAGGGTCAGCGAGCATCTCATTTAATTGCATATAGCGTTCTTCTAATACGCTCAAACGGTCAAACATGATGATCCGTCCTTTCTCCGTCAAATCGAACTGTCTTCATTATAGCAAAAAACGAACCGCCGAGGGCGGTCCGTGGACGTCAGTCGGCCACTGTATGGCGGACTGGGCGTGGTTTATTCGGGACGTCATGACAATGGCGGCAACGCGGCTCATACGACTCCGAGGCACCGACCAAGATGACCGGATCCTCGAAACGGGCCGGTTCCCCGTCAATCAATCGTTGCGTCCGGGACGCCGGCGCCCCGCATGACAGACAGATCGCCTGCAGTTTCGTGACGAATTCGGCACGTGACAACAGTTCCGGCATCATTGTGAACGGCTCGCCTCGGAAGTCCATGTCGAGTCCAGCGCAGATGACACGTTTGTCTTCTGACGCCAATTGCTCAATCACATCGACGATCCCTTCGTCGAAGAACTGAACCTCGTCGATGGCGATGACTTGCGTCTCTTCGCGCACCGCATCGTACAAATCTTGACTCGATTGAATCGGTACGGCCACGACCGAATTGCCGCTGTGGGAAACGACGTTTTCCTCATGGTAACGGTCGTCAATCGCCGGTTTGAACACTTGGACAGGGATTTTCCCGTAATGCGCCCGACGGACACGGCGGATCAGTTCCTCCGATTTCCCAGAAAACATACTCCCACAAATCACTTCTATCCAACCGTAACGGTTCGTCACATGCATCATTCTACTTCGCCCTCTCCTTCGTTAATCGCTTTCCGATTATAACCATCTTTCGGTCACAGGAAAAGGGTTGACTTCTGACAAAAATCGGAACGGCATGCTCCCGTCCCGATTTCGCTTCATTCGTCTGCCGCTTCTTCTTGTTTATTATCGATCAAATGCAGTTTTCGAGCGAGCGGTCGAATCGTCAGCCCGTGTAGTGTCACAGAAATAAAGACCAGTCCAATCGTGAGCGGTAGCATTTGCGACGCGTCGTCAATCCCGAGATGCGCCACTTCTTCTGCGAAGAAACCGGCGACTGTCATGGCGACGATGCCACGAGGTGCAATCCATCCGATGAAACCACGTTCGCTGAGCGGAAGCCCGACGCCGATTGTCGATCCATAAATTGCGAGCGGACGAACGAGAAACAAAATGCCGGCAATCGTCAAAAGAAGCGGCCATTGGAAGATGTTGAGCAGTTCATCGCGTGATAACGACGCCGTCAGCAGGATGAACACCGACGAGATGAGCAAGATCGAGATGTCCTCTTTAAATGATTGCAACTCCTCGATGATCTCCTCATCCCGATGTTTCGTGTTCGCCATCGTCATTCCCATCGCCGTCACGGCGAGCAGACCGACTTCGTGCATCATGAATTCACTCAATGAGAACAAGATCAAGACGGCCGTCAACGTGACCGAGGCCCGGAGATAGCGAGGGATTTTCTCACCGACAAACCAGCCCATCAACACGTGCCCGAACAAGTAACCGAGACCGATCCCGACGAGGCAAGCGCCCGCGAACAAGAGTTGCATCCACAAGTCCATTCCTTCATAGACGATATAACCGATGCGGATGACGAACAAACCGAGCAGGGCGCCGACCGGGTCAACGATGATTCCTTCCCATTTCAAAATGGCACCGACCCGACCCTTTAAATGCGCTTGGCGCAATAACGGGATGACGACCGTCGGACCGGTGACGACGAAAAGTGCGCCCATCGTCCAAGCGACGACCCAATGGAGACCTCCGACGTATTGAATCAACAGTGAGGCCCCGACGAACGACAGCGTCACCCCGATCGTCACGATGCGGACGATGGAACGGCGAAATTGATTGATTTCACTGAAATGGAGGCCGAGGCTCCCTTCAAACAAGATGATAGCGACGGCAAAAGAAATGATCGGGCTATACAGTTCACCGAGCAGTTCTCGCGGGTCGAACAATCCGAGCATCGGCCCGGCCAGTACACCGGCGACCGTCATGACGATGATGGCCGGGATTTGATAGCGCCAGGCCAACCATTGTGACAGAATACCGACGCCAATCAATAAACTGATACTAATCAGTATGAATTCCATAAAAGCCCCCTCACGTCAGTCTTTCGTCTCTTTACCCATCAGAAGACAACAAAAAACCGCCAAGGGCAATCCCTAGGCGGTGTGCATACAAGTTGACGATTAACGTTGGTACTTCTTGTTGAAGCGCTCGATACGACCGTCTGCAGATGCGAATTTCTGGCGACCTGTGTAGAACGGGTGCGAGTCAGAAGATACATCGACACGGATGAGTGGGTATTCGTTACCATCTTCCATCGTGATTGTCTCGTTAGAGTAACGAGTCGAACCAGAGATGAATTTGAACTCAGTCGTCGAGTCCATGAATACGACTTTACGGTATTCTGGGTGGATTCCTTGTTTCATTGCTTTTCAACTCCTTCTGCCCTAAGTATTCTTTCAACCTAGAGAAAGTTCACTAGAATATAATAGCACCCGGCTCACGGATTTACAAGTCTGTTTTCGTTTTTTTCACCGGGCGTCGACTCTTTTTCTTATCGGCCTCAAGCGCCGCAAAAAAGTCGAGGTTCGTTTTCGTTTCGCGGACCCGCCGCAAGAACTGATCGACGAAATCTGGCGATTCGTTCATCGTCCGTCGAATCGTCCAAAGCGAGTCGAGCTCGCCTTTGCCGAGCAGCAATTCTTCCTTGCGCGTTCCCGAACGACGGATGTCGATGGCCGGGAAGATTCGGCGTTCCGCGAGCTTCCGGTCGAGATGGAGCTCCATGTTGCCCGTCCCTTTGAACTCTTCATAGATGACGTCGTCCATGCGTGACCCTGTGTCAACGAGCGCCGTACCGAGGATCGTCAAACTGCCGCCGTCCTCGATGTTACGGGCCGCCCCGAAGAACTTCTTCGGTTTATGGAACGCGGCCGGGTCGATTCCGCCGGAGAGCGTCCGCCCGCTCGGTGGGACAGACAAGTTATACGCTCGTGTCAGACGCGTGATCGAGTCGAGCAGAATGACGACATCCTTCTTGTGTTCCACGAGACGCATCGCCCGCTCTAAGACGAGCTCTGAAATCCGGGCGTGGTTCTCCGGTGTCTCATCAAACGTCGAGTAGGCGACGTCTGCGCCCGGCACCGAGCGCTGGATGTCCGTCACTTCTTCTGGCCGCTCGTCAATCAAGAGAATGATCAACTCGACGTTCGGATGGTTCGTCGTGATCGAGTTGGCGATCTCTTTTAAAAGCGATGTCTTCCCGGCTTTCGGCGGGGCGACAATCAACCCACGCTGTCCAAATCCGACAGGCGCGATCATGTCCATGACGCGGACCGACAAGTGATTCGGCTCTGTCTCGAGCACCATCTGCTGTTCCGGGTAAATCGGCGTGAGCGCCGGGAAGTAATCCCGATTCCGAGTCGAGTCGGTCGTCTCACCGTTGACCGCTTCGACACTGAGCAGTCCTTGGAAGCGCTCGTTCTCTTTTGGCTTCCGGACTTTTCCCGTCACAAGGTCGCCGTTACGAAGATTGAAGCGGCGGATTTGTGAGGCGGCGATGTAGATGTCTTCAGACGATTGGGAATAGTTGATTGGTCGGAGGAACCCGAAGCCGCCATCGTTTTGGGACTGCGGGTTCGGCGGGATGATTTCAAGGATGCCTTCGAGGAAGTAAAGATCTTTCGATTCGGCCTGTGATTTTAAAATCCGAAACATGAGCTCGCGCTTGCGTGCTTCACGGTATTGCGGCACGTTCACTTCTTTCGCGATTTCATATAATTCCTTTAACGTCTTCGTCTCGAGTTCTCGAAGCGTATAGTTTTTAGCGGGTTCTGTCGTTTGACTCATTCAAGTCACCTGTCTTTCATGATTCTATATTTCAAAAATAAACGTTCAATCCTCATTCATCTAATCACAATTCTGTCGAGCCGTCACTGTTTGAAAAACGGCTTCATGACAGTCTATTCCCCTATTGTTGAAAACATAACAGTCTTTTCCCTTTCTATGTAACAAACAAGTCTCTATTCTCGCATATTGTTTCAAATATGTTACAAGAAAACCGTTTTTGTCTCGCGATTGAAAAATGCCATCGGTCTTGCGCATGATATAGTTTATTTGCACAGGAAACCGGGTAATATCCGCAACTTGTGCTCGACTATTGTTTACACACATCGATCATATACAGCCACTTAGGGTTTTATTTTAAAAAACGGAGGGAAATACATTATGTTAAAGCGTTTCGCATCTATCATTGTCGCTGCCACTCTCGCTTTCTCGGGTCTTGCTTTCACAACAGGTGAACAAGCAGAAGCCGCTACCGGAACATTCGCTTACTCGAAAGTGAACGGCTTGAACATCCGTACAGCACCGTCGCTCAATTCAAAAGTCACGACAACGATGAACAAAGGCCAACGCTATACATACCTCGGTAAAGTTGGTTCGTTCTACAAAATCAACTATAAAGGGACTCACCGTTATATCTCAGCTTCATCGACTTTCACGTACTTGAAAGCAGCAACTGCAACTGCCACTAAAGTCACAACGTCTTCTGCGTCAAGCGCCCGCACGAAACTCGTAGCCGAGTCGAAGAAGTACCTTGGTACACCTTACCGTTACGGCGGAACTACAACTTCAGGATTTGACTGCTCAGGCTACACAGGTCATGTCTACAAAAAAGCCATCAACAAATCGATTCCACGTGATTCACGTTCGCAATACGCAAACTCGAAAAAAGTTTCGAAGTCAGCGATTCAAGCCGGCGACCTCGTGTTCTTCTCACACAACGGCCGCACGATCCAACACGTTGGAATGGCACTCAGCAAAACACAAATGATCAACTCTGAAACAGGCGGCGTTAAATACGCGAGCTTCACATCAGGTTACTGGGCACCACGTTATGTCGGTGCAGGCACGTACCTCTAATTTAAACGATCAAACGACTCGGTTCATCGGAACCGAGTCGTTTTTTTCGTCTGGACGTTTCGTAACACCGTATCCGTGCTCGTCAACACCGAGAACGTCCCATCCGTCTCCAAGACGACAGCCTCGACTTGATCGAAATCCGTCCCGCTCGATCGAATCGCCTGCAACACTTCAATCTCGAGCACCCGTTCCCGACGCATCGTTTCCTCTAAATATGTCCCGTCATAGTAAAGCAGTGCCGGCGTCGACTTGATCAGTTGATTCACACGTTTCGAGCGGGTCGCCAATTTGGCCATGACGTATTGCATGAACACGAGCGTCGCAAACGCGGTCAGTCCGTTCAGCAGCGGCGTCTGGCGACTCGTGAGTGTCGTCGCCAAAATTGATCCGAGCGCCACGGTGACGATAAAATCGAAGGCGTTCATTTTGGCGAGTGTCCGCTTTCCGGAGACTCGCAAGATGAGGATGATCGCCAAATAGGCCCCCACCCCGGTCAGTATGATTTGTAGCATCGTTCGCAGTTGGTCCATCGTCTCCCTCCTTCTCTACTGCTGTTCCACGAAGCGCATCGATTCAATCCCTGTTCATCTTCCGTTCATCTGGATTCGCTACGATGGAGCCATCACCTTGAAGGAGTTGTTCTACGCCATGGAAAAGATTTGGAGTCTTCGTTTGATTCGCCTCGCCGCTCTGTTCGGCGTCATCGGGACGGCGCTCGGTTCGCATATGTCGGGGGCCGGCAGTTACGCCTTCCGCCCGATTCACGCCCATATCTTGCTCGCCGGTTGGTTATCGGCCTTCGCTTGGGGCGTGTTCTATCGTGTCTATTCGGTCCGAAACCAACTGCTCGTGACGATTCACGGATGGACGGCCGTGCTCGGATCGATTGGATTGACGAGCGGGATGTGGCTCTATACGATGAACCCGTTCCAATGGAATGAGACCGTCACCCTCGTCTATTTCATTATCGGGGGCACTGTCTCATTGATCAGTTTCATTCTCTTTTTGATTGTCACGTTTATGATCGACCAGGACGAGCGGGGTTAAATCCTGCTCGTCATTTTTGTTTTAAGGCGCCGCGCGCATTCGTCGCCGCGAACACGACCATGATGACGCTCATCGCCCCGGCGACGGCGAGTCCAGCCGATAACGCGCTCCAATCGATCGTCGGTTGCGTCAAGACGGCACGCATCCCTTCAAAAATATACGTCGTCGGATTGAACGTCGCCGCCACTTTGAGCCACTCGGCCTCGATCAACTCTTTCGGGACGAACGTCGTCGATAAGAAGATGAGCAGGAAGAATAAGAGCGGACCGGCCTGTGCGGCCTGAGCGTTCCGTGTTTTCAGCGCGACACCGACCGAATACCCGGCAAAGCCAAGACCGAACCCGATGGCGAGCAACACCGTGAACAAGAAACCAGGCAGACCGATCGGAATCGACAAGCCGAGCAAGAACGCGACGCCGAAAATGAGGAGTGTCTGAACGAGCAGTTGCAACATGCCGGCAATCATCGGTCCGAGCACAATCGCCGTCCGCGTCGCTGGCGTGAGGAGCAACCGGGCGAAGTACCCGCTCTCGATATCCCGGACGAGCGCTTGTCCCGTCCCACCGGCCCCACCGACCGCCCCCGAGACGATGGAGACCGGTAAGATGAAGTTCAAATAAGCGCTCCCTTCAAACTGAGGAAGCGACGCGACGCTCGACAGTCCGCTCGTGTAAACCAGTAAGAAGAAGACAGAGATGATCAAGTTCGGGATGAACGAGAACGGATTTCGAATCGTCGTGACGAGACTCCGTTTCGTGAAGAGCCATGTCTCAGTCCGCATCGGGCACACCACCTTCGTATGATTCCCCGGTCACTTTTAAAAAGACGTCATCGAGCGACGGCTGTTTCACGATCAGACGTTCTGGTTGAAGCGACCGTTCATCGAGTTGGCGCACGACTTCCATCAGCGTACGATTGACGAGCTCGAATGCCACGTGTTGCCCGATCGCCGTATGACCGAACAGCGCAGCGGCTGCGGCCGTCTCTTCTAAGTACTGAGTCGTCAAAGAAATCGTTGTGCCGAACTCTTCGTTGAGCCGTCTCACCTCGTTCCAAATCTCGATGCGGCTCGCCGGATCGAGCCCGGTCGTCGGTTCATCTAAAAACAACACGGTCGGGCGATGGACGAGCGTGAGCGCTAAATCGAACCGACGCCGCATCCCGCCCGAATATGTGCCGCTTCTCCGGTCGGCCGCTTCGGTGAGCGAGACGACACGAAGCAGTTCCTCGGCGCGCATCTCCGCCTCTTGTTTGGTCGTCTTGAACAATCGCCCTTGCAGGACGAGCAGTTCCCGCCCGGTCAATACTTTGTCGATCCCGGTCTCTTGCAGGGCGACACCGATGGACAACCGGACGTCTTTCTCTTGCTTGACGACATCGAATCCGTTCACCCGCGCCTTCCCTTCGGTCGGCCGGACGAGCGTCGTCAACATTTGCACGGTCGTCGACTTCCCGGCCCCGTTCGGTCCTAAAAATGCGAAGATTTCCCCTTCCTGGACCGAGAACGAGATGCCATCGACGGCAGGGACATCTCCGAACGTCTTGACGAGTGACTCCACTTCAATCATCCTCACACACCTCCTGCCCCTCCTTTCCCTTTCTGCGTGCATTGTAAATATGTAGGAACACATCAAAAAAGCCGCGGACATCACGTCCGCGACTCGAGAGAATTAAGGTTTCATGACCATTTTCGGTTTTTTCTTCAAGGAGTGGATGCCTTCGACGAAACGGACCGTCCCCGACTTGGCACGCATGACGACCGAATGTGTCTGACCGCCTTGTCCGGTGAACTGAACGCCGCGGAGCAACTCCCCGTCCGTCACGCCCGTCGCCGCGAAGATGCAATCCTCACCTTTGACGAGGTCATCTAGAAGCAAAATCCGGCCCGTGTCGGCGATGCCCATGTCTTGGCAACGCTTCTCTTGGGCTTCGTCTTCAGGAAGCAGACGGCCTTGGAAATCACCGCCGAGGCACTTCATCGCGACGGCCGCGATGACACCTTCCGGCGCACCGCCCGAACCGAGCAATAAATCGACCCCCGTTTTCGGGAACGCCGTGTTGATGGCCGCGGCCACGTCACCGTCTGGAATTAATTTGATGCGAGCACCGGTCGCCCGGACGCGTTGAATCATCTCTTCGTGACGGTCACGATGTAAGATCGTCACGACGACGTCTTCGACGTTCTTGTTCTTCGCCTTGGCGACGATGGCGATATTCTCTTCAATCGAATTGTCGAGACTGATCAATCCAGCCGCTTCCGGACCTACGGCAATCTTGTCCATATACATGTCCGGCGCGTGGAGCAAATCACCGGCATCGGCGACAGCGAGGACGGCGAGCGCTCCCCACGTCCCCGTCGCGACGATGCTCGTCCCTTCGAGCGGGTCGACGGCGACGTCGAGGCGTGAGCCGTAGCCGTTCCCGACTTTTTCACCGATATAGAGCATCGGCGCCTCATCCATCTCACCTTCACCGATGACGACAACCCCTTTCATCGGGATCGTATCGAACACTTCACGCATCGCGGTCGTCGCCGCGTCGTCCGCTTCTTCTTTCAAGCCTCTACCCATCCAGCGAGCCGAAGATAGCGCTGCCGCTTCTGTGACTCGGACCAATTCCATTGATAAACTACGTTCCACCCGAATTCTCCCCTTTGTTACTCGGACACCTCATCGACCCAGGCGAGGGCGCCGAGTTGTTTTAGTTTGCCGACGAAATCGACATAAGAATCGTTCAATTTTTCCGCATGGATCACCGTGGATTCACCACTCGCTTGAAGTCCTGCCAAGACGAGTGCCGCCCCGCTCCGTGCGTCCGCACATTCCATTTCCGCATTGGCGAGTGTCGTCCCACCACGGATGACGGCCGAAGCGTCCTCGAGCGTGATCTGTGCGTTCATCCGTCGCATTTCCGCGATATGGCGGAAACGTTGGGCGTACAGTTTATCCGTGACGACACTCGTCCCGTCTGCTTTCAACAGCGCGGCCGACATGATTGGTTGCAGGTCGGTCGGATATCCCGAATAGTGGAAGACGCGAATATCGATTGGCTGGAAGGCGTTCGCCCGTACTGTAATCGATTCTTCGTCCACTTCGACTTCAGCCCCGTAATCCATCAACTTTTGGATGACACCTTCTAAGTGGGTCGGGATGACGTTTCGAACCGTCACTTCCCCTGCCACAGCACCAAAAATCATGAATGTCCCGGCCTCTAAGCGGTCAGGAATGAGCGTGTGCGTGCAGCCGTGTAATTTGTCGACCCCTTTAATGCGAATCTCATCGGTCCCTGCCCCGATGACATGTGCCCCCATCGAAGTGAGCATCGTCGCGACGTCGACAATTTCCGGGTCGATGGCCGCGTTCTCGATGACGGTCGTCCCCTCAGCGAGCACGGCCGCGAGCATGGCACTTACCGTCGCCCCGAACGAGCGAAGGTCGAGATAAATTCGATTCCCTTCCAATTTTTCGGCGTTCACATGGTAGAGTCCCGATTCGTTCTCGACTTTAATCCCGAGACGTTCGAGTGCTTTCAAATGTAAATCGATCGGTCGTGGACCAATCGCATATCCACCGGGAAGCCCGACGGCCCCTTTCCCAAAACGAGCCGCAAACACCCCGAGCAAATAGACAGCGGCTCGGACTTTACGCGTTTCTGAGCCGAGTAGCGGCATGGCGACAGCGTCTTTCGCATGAAGCGTCATCCGCTCCCCGTCCCGTTCAATCGCGACCCCGAGTTCTTGTAATAGACTGAGCATCACTTCGACGTCCTCGATCACGGGGACGTTCTCAATCGTCACCGGTTCTTCCGTCAACAGTGCTGCGACGAGACAAGGCAAGGCGCTCTGTTTGGCACCGCTAATGTCAACTGTTCCTTCAAGCTTTTGCTGTCCTACGATATGGAGAATTTCCACGATGATCAAACCTTTCTGCGACAAACTTATTTGGATTGAGCGTTGTTCCAATCCGCTAAGAATTGCTCGATCCCTTTGTCAGTGAGCGGATGTTTCATCATCTGTTCGATGACTTTATATGGTACCGTGGCGATGTCAGCGCCAAGAAGGGCCGCCTTCGTCACGTGGACCGGATGGCGAACGGAAGCTGCGATGATTTCTGTCTCGATGCCATGGATGGCAAAGATATTGGCAATCGTCTCGACAAGATCGAGGCCATCTTGACCGATATCATCCAAACGACCGATGAATGGTGAGACGTATGACGCGCCGGCCCGAGCCGCAAGTAAGGCTTGGTTAGCGTTAAAGATGAGTGTCACGTTCGTCTTGATGCCGAGCTGTGAAAACGTATTGACCGCTTCCATCCCTGCTGGCGTCATCGGTACCTTGACAGTAATATTCGGCGCGATGGCCGCAAGTTCCTTTCCTTCTTCCACCATACCCGCTGCGTCGAGCGCAATAACTTCCGCACTGACTGAGAGATCCCCGACGATCTCACAGATTTCGCGTAGCCGCGTATGGAAATCGACGCCTTCTTTGGCGACGAGCGATGGATTCGTCGTCACGCCCCCGATGACGCCCATCTGATGAGCTTTCTTGATGTCTTCCACGTTTGCCGTATCAATGAAAAAACGCATGTACAATTCCTCCTCGAATGGTGTTGTGATCGCTTACACTTCTTATTATGAGGAAATTGTCATGGAATTGCTACACCCTTTACGTTAAGGCGGCGGTGTCGAACGTCAAGCCGATGAGCGCTCCATGAAAAAAGCCGGTTCTCACAGGGAGAACCGACTGATGTGACAGGATTATGCTTGGTTGCTTGAACCGAACTCACGCATTTTGCCAGTAACAACGTTGTAGATCGCTTCGACACCAGGGCCGATGACTTTACGTGGGTCATATACTTTCGAGTCTGTGTTGAGCTTCTCACGTACGGCACGAGTCCATTCTTGTTGGCACTCTGTGTTCACGTTGATTTTGCTGTGACCGAGCTCGATTGCTTTTTTGATTTGGTGTTCAGGGATCCCTGAACCGCCGTGAAGAACGAGTGGAGTTTTTGTCGCTTCTGCGATTTCTTCCATCTCTTTGAAGCCGAGTTTTGGCTCGCCTTGGTATTCTCCGTGTACAGAACCGAGTGCTGCCGCAAGAGCGTCAACTTTCGCTTCTTTGACGACGCGTACACACTCGTTGAGGTCAGCGTATTGTACGCCGCCGATGACGCCGTCTTCTTCGCCGCCGACTGTGCCGACTTCTGCTTCAACTGAAGCGCCTTTAGCGTGTGCGTATTCAACGACTTGTTTCGTCATTTCGATGTTCTCTTCGATCGGGTGGTGTGAACCATCGATCATAACAGATGTGAAACCAGCGTCAATCGCTGCTTTACACTTGTCGAAAGATGAACCGTGGTCGAGGTGGATTGCAACTGGAACAGTGATGTTGTAGTCGTGCATGAGACCTTCAGTCATTTTAACAACTGTTGTGAAGCCACCCATGTACTTCGCTGCACCTTCTGATACACCGAGGATAACTGGTGATTTCTCGTCTTCCGCAGCGCGAAGAATCGCTTGCGTCCACTCGAGGTTGTTGATGTTGAATTGGCCGACTGCATACTTGCCTTCGAATGCTTTGTTAAGCATTTCTGTCATTGATACTAATGGCATAATGACATCCTCCTGTCTGTTCGCTATTGTGCACTTTGGGAAAAATGCCCCCGTGCAATTCGTTCCCATTATAACACACGTCGAAACGTGTGCCTATGCTATTCAGGCATAGAAATAGCTCTGCGCAAGCGTTTACATATGTCATCTTCGTGACGAATTACTCAATTTTCAAGACTTCTTTCACTTTTTCAATCATGCTATAAATATCAAATGGTTTCTCAAATTGCGCAGTAATGCCTAGCCGTTGCACTTCTTCGAGCGTCGATTTTTCTCCGAACGCGGTCATGATCATGACCGGGGTATCGATGTCTCGTTGGCGCATGTTGCGAAGCACCTCGTGGCCGAACATGCGCGGCATATTCATATCGAGCAATACTAAGTCATATCCGTTCTGTTCGAGCTTTTCCCAGGCGCTCAGTCCGTCGTTCGCCGTGTCGACCTCTATACCGAGGTTTTGAAATACTTGAGCCAACATCAACCGAATCCCGTCTTGGTCGTCTGCGATCAACATCCGTGACATCCATCTACCTTCTCTCCATAGTTTGCAATACCCTAACCATACCAAATCCGATTTCATTTGGCGACGCGACGATTTTGAAATCAAGGCAACGGGACGATGATTGCTTCTTCCGTTCGTTCCTTTTTCAATGGAGCTAGAACCTCGGATTCAGTTACCGCTTCATAGGCGGTCACCCGTTGTTCGTCCTTGACGTACACTTTCAAAAATCTACCTTCACTCAGTCGTCCCGGCATTTTGATTGTGAGCGGGCGTTTCTTGATTACTTCATACGTATAGTCTTATTTGGTTCCGCCGCTCCTCGACTGGGCACTTTCGCATCATATTATGTCGGCGAAAAGGCGATTTATGTTTATCCACCGCCATCCGAGTAATAGAAGAAGGACGCTGCCTCCAATGGTCAACATTCGTTTCATCGCACATTCCCGTGTTTCTTACATGATGATTTCTTCTTCCCGTCTATTTCTATTTTGTAAACGTCTTTTCCATTCAAATCAGCAACATGCAAAGGATGTGTAGAGATTGATTAGTTGAACGCTTATCTTTTTGATGCATATATAGGATTTTCACAAGGGACAGCGAATATCATAGATTATAAAACAAGGAGGATGCTTATGAAAAAATGGTTGCTCTTACTTCTGTTTTTGGCTGTCAGTGGAGGAATTTGGTTGATGGCAAGACCTCCTGATGGTGATTTAGACGCGTTCAGTCAAACTCTACTAGGCCAAGTAAAGACAAATACACCATTGAACATTGAAGGAGTTTCTGTTCCATCTGCCCTTTCAGAAGAACTGTTAGACCGAGAAGACGTCGAACGTGTGAAAGAAGAACAAGATTACACGACTTTTTGGATCAACAATCGCTATTTTTCTTATCAAGCCATGGATGGTTCAAAACAATTAGCTGAAATCACGGTGAGTGGTTCAATCGACACACTCACCCGGCAAACATTTGTCGATGCACTCGGTGCACCGAGCTATGAACAAGATATTGTGCTTTCACGACTTTATGAGTTCCCATACCAGAATTCACTGATTGTCATCGAGGAAAGCAAAGGCTTCCTTGGTATAGGGGGCGGTCAGATTCGAGCGATTCGAATCGTGCCACAGTAAGTGCTCGCAAGTCCTCGTTTTCGACACTCTTTTGCATATGATGGCATATCCAAATAAAGAGCGTCTTCCATTGCTGGATGACGCTCCTCATTCAAAACCTAATGGTGTGTTTTCACGCGTCTTCTTATTGAATCAGAAGATGCGTTTTCAATCGACCGTCACAGGGACGATGGCGAGATCAATCTCTTTCTCGACTTCGGACCGCTCTTCAGCGAGACGAGCATCCGACCATTTGAAGACGTCAGCCATGCAACGGAGCACGCCATCTTTATGGTCGCGGACGAAATCGATGTCGAAGAACATCGCCCCGGTCCGGCGGACGAGGAAGTCGATGGCCCGAACGACCGACTCTTCTTCGATGCCGTACATGAGTTGTGCATAGACGTACTCTGGAAGGTCGTACGCGTTCGAGTCCATCCGCTCGATGACACGATCGATGTTCGATCCGTATAGACGAACGAGCTGCTCGGCTTTGACGTCATCGAGACCAAGGTTTTTCAGTTCTGCCTTCTTCTTCGTCAAGAAGTCATCGAACCCTTTCGAGCCACCGACATGGCCGCCCGACATCGGCATATGCTTCGTACGCGAGGCGAGGAAGACGATACCTTCTTCTTGTTTGAGCAGTTTCGCCACCAAATCGACGACCGTCTCTGACATCTTGCGGTAACCCGTCAACTTCCCACCGGCAATCGTAATCAAACCGCTCTCTGACTGCCAGACCTCATCTTTACGTGAAATCTCAGACGGGTCTTTGCCTTCTTCATAGATGAGCGGACGAATCCCGGCCCAGCTCGACTCGACGTCGTCTGCCGTCACGTTGACATCTGGGAACATATAGTGAATCGCCTCTAAAATATAATCACGATCCTCGGTCGTCATACGTGGGTGAGCCTTATCCTTATCGAAGAACGTGTCCGTCGTCCCGACGTACGCCTTGCCGTCACGTGGAATCGCGAACACCATCCGTCCGTCCGGTGTATCGAAGTAAATCGCTTGCTTGAGCGGGAATTTCGATTGGTCGATGACGAGGTGAATCCCTTTCGTCAAACGAAGCATCTTCCCTTTGTTCGAGCCATCCTGCTCGCGGAGCACGTCGACCCAAGGACCGGTCGCGTTGATGACTTTCTTCGCATAGACCTCATACGTCTTGCCGTCGATTTGGTCCTCGACGTGCACGCCGACGACTTTGCCTTGCTCATAGATGAGACCGGTCACTTTCGAGTAGTTCATTAAGAGGGCACCGTGATTGGCCGCCTCTTTCGCAACTTCAATCGTCATCCGAGCGTCATCCGTCCGATATTCGACGTAATATCCGCCACCGACAAGACCGTCTTTTTTGACGAGCGGTGCTTTTTGAATGACTTCATCCGGTTTCAACATCAACCGGCGCTCTGCGCGTTTGACGCCGGCCAAGAAGTCGTACACCATCAAGCCGACCGCGGTCGAAAGTGGTCCGAACGTGCCGCCTTTATGCATCGGCAACAGCATGCGCTCCGGTGTCGTGACGTGTGGCCCGTTCTCATAGACGATTGCCCGCTCTTTACCGACTTCGGCGACGAGTGCGACTTCGAACTGTTTCAAATAACGTAAACCTCCGTGGACGAGTTTCGTCGAGCGGCTCGACGTTCCGGCCGCGAAGTCTTGCATCTCGAGTACGGCCGTCTTCATCCCACGGGATGCGGCATCGAGCGCAATCCCGGCACCAGTGATGCCTCCGCCGACGACGAGAATATCATGGCGTTCCCCCGTCAATTGTTCGTATCGTTTGGCACGTTCTTTCGCTGAGAAATTTCTGATTTCCATCTTGTCCCCTCCTATAATGAATCCGGTCAGATGTATATGAAAAGAGACCACAACAAAACAAGGCTTCGCCCCCCATGTCGTGGTCTCTCTGTAGTCTCCAACCGGTTATCAACTTTTCTCCTGTATTATACCCTATTCTCACGTCTTCAACCATCGACCCGCTCACCAAGTGCGCAACGTGCTCCTCAGAAAGCGTCCTGCTCGCAATTTCGAAAAGAGACGACTAGACTTCAAGGTATCACCAACAAGGAGGAGTTTTTATGAAACGCATGTTACAACCTTTCCAATTTAAAAACGGCGTCGAGCTCCACAACCGGCTCGTACTCGCGCCGATGACGCACTATTCGTCTGAACCGACGGGTGAAGTGTCAGAGCACGAACTCGCCTACTACCGGAAGCGGGCCAAGAACGTCGGACTCGCCATCACGGCATGTGCTTACGTGACCGAGGACGGCAAAGGGTTCCCGAACGCTTTCGGTGTGAACGACGACAAGTTCATTCCAGGGCTGCGCCAGCTCGCCGAAAGTCTAAAAGCGGAAGGCGCGAAAGCGATTCTCCAAATCTTCCATGCGGGACGCATGTCTCCTCCGGAACTCGTACCGAACGAACAACCGGTAAGCGCAAGTGCCGTCGCACCGGTCCGTGAAGGGGCCGCCACTCCACGTGCCCTCGAGACCGAGGAAGTCGAAGCCATCATCGAGGCGTTCAGCGATGCGACACGTCGTGCCATCGAGGCCGGCTTTGACGGCGTCGAGATTCATGGGGCGAACACATACTTGATTCAGCAGTTCTTCTCACCCCACTCGAACCGACGCGACGACCGCTTCGGCGGCGACGTGAACGCACGTCTCACATTCCCGCGTGAAGTCATCCGCTCGGTGAAACGTGCGGCCGAAGGCACAGACGACTTCTTGATCGGTTACCGCTTCTCACCGGAAGAAGTCGAGGAGCCGGGTATCACGCTCGACGATACGGACATATTGATCGATATGTTGCTCGAAGAAAACCTCGATTACCTCCACGCCTCGCTCTGGAACTTCAACATCGGTTCAATGCGGAACGAGAACGTGACGGAGCGGTCGATTGATCGCATCGCCAAACGCATCAACGGTGCCATCCCGCTCATCGGAGTCGGACAGCTCCAGCGCCCAGGTCAAGTCGAAGACGCACTGAACGTCATCGACCTCGCCGCGCTAGGCCGCGAACTCATCATCGACCCGGATTGGCTCGAGAAAGTGAAAGACGACCGAGAAGACGAGATCGAGACCGAACTCGACTTGAACAAGCAAGCCGAACTCGCCGTACCGGCTCCGCTCTGGAACGCCATCACGACACGCGCCGGCTGGTTCCCAGTCAAAGACCAAGAAGTGAAGTAAACAAGAAAACCCGCCAACGAGCGGGTTTTCTCCTGTCATTTGATCGTCAACAGTTCACTCATCGTGACAAATTCATATCCCTCCTCTTGCAAGGAAGCAAGAACACGCGGGAGCCCTTCTGCTGTCGACTCATGAATATCATGCATGAGTACGACTGCGTTCGGATGGATCCCTCCCATGATCAACTCATGCATCTGTGAAGCGTCACGATGACTCCAGTCAAGCGAGTCGACAGTCCACAAGGCGAGCGTCTGTCCTCTCGACTCGATCGTTCGTTCCACCACCTCATTTTTTGAACCATATGGTGGACGGACGAGATGAGCCGGCTCACCGATGATCGCCTCGATTTGAGTGTCGACAGCAGTAAGTTCGACATCGATCGCATCGGCTGATAGTTGTGCCAAGTTTGGGTGATGGTCCGTATGGTTCGCCAATTCATGTCCTGCCGCAGCGACTGCTTTTGCCACATCTGGATAAAATGCCATTTGACTACCGAGCATGAAGAACGTCGCCCGAGCGTCATACTGTTTTAACGCAGCGAGCACCTGTGGCGTCACCGTCGGATGCGGACCATCGTCAAACGTTAAAGCGACATACTTTCCATCTGGGTCAAGCGGTTTCCGATCCGGATATGGCGTCACCACATCTTCTCGATCATTCTTTTCCTCATCCACATCCATCGTAACATACGGTTTGACGACCTCGAACGGGATGTTCACTTCGATGACCCCAGCCGCCCCAGCTGCTACTTCGTACTCATCAAACCAGACCGTCAGTCCAGACGACGTGAGCAACCAGTTCGTCGTTTCGGGTGTTCTAAGTGCTTCGTCTAAGAGCTCTTCGAATACGTAGTCATTTTTTTGAGCTTCTTCGGACACCACTTTTTTGAACCAGTCTTTCGATTCATTCCCTGTTTGAAATACGTCGTCCCATCCGATCCATTCCCCTGTCGCAACGTCAAATCGAAATACGTTCACCGTTGCCGTGCCGTTTGCACCTCCAGTGAATGCATATGTATGGACGACGAGTGCGTAGACCGTCTCACTCACTCGAACCGTGTCGGTTTGAATATTCAAATGCCCTTGACGCTTATCGTGTTCTACTAGTTCTGCTTCAAATAGTGCTCGTTTTTCTGCTATAAAAGCATCAAGTTTCTCGTTCACTGCATCATGGTCAGTTCTTGGAACCGATATTGCCATCGTATACGCTTTTGTCTGAACGCTTTCGACGGTCAAATAGAGACCAGGATAGTTCCCTGTAAAGGATGGCGTCAGAATTTTTTTCGTTGTCGGGGCAGCATCTGCCATGTAATACCATGTGCCCGCACTAATCAATAAAAACGCGAGCATAATCCACCTATTGCGTTTCATCGTTCTCTCTCCTATTCACAGATCATCTAGACGTTATGAGTTTACCAAATCCAATTCTAGAAAAATTATCAATCTGGCATCAATTATTCATTCAATGCGCTACGATCAATGTGGTTCAATTATGGAAGGAAAGACGCTTACGTCACTATTCCAAATCAGAAAAAACGCAACGCCTCCAATTGAGACGTTGCGTTTTGAATCGCGTTCTCGCTCCACATCCATTTTATAACCATCAGTTGGAGTTCCCTTTCCTGCGTTGACGCCAGATAAAAGCAAGGATAACAAGAATGAGACTCGCCATCACGGAAATGATCGCGAACGGGCTTGCCCCGGTGAGGAATAACTCGCCTAGTGCGACCGAGTAAGCGAGCCCGAACGACGTGACAAGTTTCGCCCCGATTGCGATCAATGCAAAGCGTGGAAATGGAACCCGGCTAAATCCGGCAGCGAGACAAATCACTTCATCAGGCAAAATCGGAATGACGAACAAGACGAGCAGGACACCGAGCCCATATTGATCGACGTACCGATCATACGTCGCAAGTTTGTCGGCATCGATAAGCCGCATCATTCGCTCTCGACCGAAGCGCGCGATCCCGTACATGACGAGAATACCGAGCGTCGTGGCGATACTACCGATCAAAGCCGCTCGAAGCGGACCGAGTGCGACGCTCCCAATCGGGATACTAACCGCCTCTGGTACAGGGAGTGCAATCGGTTGTAAAAAACTGAATGCGGCGAACACCCACATGGCCTGCTCCCCATACTGTTCGAGCAATCGTTCAAGTCCATATGAATCGTACAGGACGAGCCCAAATGAAACGTAATATAAGAAGACAAACAAAAGAAATAGTGTAAACGTCACTTTTAACATCTGTTTCAAGTACGTATTCGACCCTTCACGAATCGATCGCAATAGACCGATCGAGAGTGCGAGCAACACGATCCCGGTCCATCCAAGTTGATAAGGGAGCAATAGCGTCGGCAAGACGACGAACGGCAACAGGCTGAGCGCGACGAGCGCGCCTCCGTATCCGATATACACCATCATTCGTTTCTGCATGTCGCATCGCCCTCTCCCCGTTCTACTCTTAGTGTACCCGGATTCCTGCCTCGATGTATCCATCTGGGGCTACGGAATGTATCAGCCTTTTGCCCGAGAAAAAAGGCCACAGTCTGATGAGAGACTGTGACCTAACACTCACTCGCCGAGTGAAGCTTGGATGAAATCGTGGAACAAGCGTTGTGGACGCTCCGGACGCGAAATGAGTTCTGGATGGAACTGTGACGCGACGAACCACTTGTGCTCTGGAATCTCGATGATTTCGACGAGACGGCCGTCCGGGCTCGTTCCTGAGAACTTGAACCCTTCCGCTTCGAACGCCTCACGGTACTCGTTGTTGAACTCGTAACGGTGACGATGGCGCTCATAGACGAGCTCTTGATTGTAAGCGGCGTGCGCTTTCGTTCCTGGCTCGAGCTTACATGGATAGAGGCCGAGACGGAGCGTGCCACCGAGGTCTTCAATATCTTTTTGCTCTGGGAGAAGGTCGATGATCGGGTAGTCCGTCGTCGGATCGATCTCCGCCGAATGGGCGCCATCGAGCTTCAAGACGTTGCGGGCGAACTCGACCGTCGCAAGCTGCATGCCGAGACAAATCCCGAAGAATGGGACGTTGTTCTCACGGGCATAACGTGTCGCTTCGATTTTCCCTTCGATTCCACGTTCTCCGAATCCGCCTGGGACGAGAATCCCATCAGCATCCCCGAGAATCGTCTCGACGTTTTCCGCCGTCACGTCTTCTGCGTTGACCCAATCGATATCGATGTCCGCGTTGAAGGCGTAACCGGCGTGTTTGAGCGATTCCGCGACCGAGATGTACGCGTCACGAAGTTCAACGTATTTCCCGACGAGGGCGATTTTCACTTTCTTCTCGAGGTGCGTGACCGTGTGCACGAGCTCTTTCCAAGCCGTCATATCCGCAGCTGGCGTGTTGAAGCCGAAGTAGTCGTTGACGAGTTGGTCCATCCCTTGTTTTTGAAGGTTGAGCGGTACTTCATAAAGGGTTGATGCGTCTTGTGCTTCGATGACCGCTTCTTTGCGCGTGTCACAGAACAAGGCGATCTTTTCACGCATATCTTCCGGAATGTCGTGCTCGGTACGGAGGACGATGATATCCGGTTGAATCCCGTAACTACGAAGCTCTTTGACGCTGTGCTGCGTCGGTTTCGTCTTCATCTCACCGGCAGCGCGAAGGTAAGGGACGAGCGTACAGTGGACGTACATGACGTTCTCTTTGCCGATGTCGTTCTTCACTTGACGAATGGCCTCAATGAACGGAAGCGACTCGATGTCCCCGACTGTTCCACCAATCTCTGTGATGACGACATCTGCATTCGTCTCGCGACCGGCGCGGAAGACACGGTCTTTAATCTCGTTCGTGATGTGCGGGATGACTTGGACCGTACCCCCGTTATAATCGCCACGGCGTTCTTTTTTCAAGACCGTCGAGTAGATGCGACCTGACGTCACGTTGGCGTTTTGCGACAAGTTGATGTCGATGAAGCGCTCGTAGTGACCGAGGTCAAGGTCCGTCTCGGCGCCGTCATCTGTAACGAACACCTCGCCGTGCTGGTACGGGCTCATTGTCCCTGGGTCGATATTGATATATGGGTCAAACTTTTGAATCGTCACGTTCAAACCTCGGTTTTTGAGTAGACGTGCGAGCGAAGCGGCTGTGATCCCTTTACCGAGTGAAGATACTACCCCACCTGTTACGAAAATATACTTTGTCATCATCATTCTCCTCTCTTGAATGCCACAACGGGAAACGAAAAAACAAAAAAAGCAAAAGTGCCCCCACTGAAATGGAGGACACTTTTGCTGCATCGTTACGTGCTAAACTAGCCCATGACTAATTTACGTCAGAGACGATGCAGTCGTCAAGTCATTATTTTTTCTTTTTTTCAACTATCAAAAAAGAAAAAGAGACACGCCTAGCCGGGACAAATGCCCGGCTTTTTGCGGTCTCTTATAAATCATCCTCGTCTTCAAGGTCGAGGTCGTCGTCCAAGTCTTCGTCCTCGAACTCGTCAAGGCCTTCCACTTTTTCGGCTTCATCCTCGGCATCGAACTCAGATGCGTCAAAATCTTCACCTTTTGCAAAGACGTCAAGGTCGTCTTCAATGTCGACGATGCCTTCATCTGTCTCATCGATCCCTTCTTCGAACTCATCGAGCTCACCGCGTTGGCGTGCTTCGATGACGAGATCTTCGTCTGACTTATCGAACGGATACCAAACACGAAGCGCCCAACGGTTAGCTCCCAAGTTGACGAATAGTCCGTCGATGTTCATGTCCGTGTAGAGTTGCGCGATTTTCTCGAGCTCTTCCTCTTCACTTGCGAACGTATAGTTTTGTCTGATCAGCTCACGGATCTCATCAAATGACACTGGTTGCTCGCCAGTCTTTTGAAGAATTTCGTAAACGAAATCAATCAACGATTTATTCATTAAAGGACACTCCTTTTCCGTCACTAGTTAAACATCACTCCTCATTATAAACAAAACCGATATGAAAAAGCTAGAGGAAATTATTTTGAAGTTTCAACGTTTTTTTGGATGCTTAACCAATAGAGCGTAATCAATCCAACGTTGAAGATCCACGTCAGTCCGAGCACCCCAAGCATCCAATCGCGTGGGACTTTGAAGGACAACTCCGCATTGACCGACTAGCCGGTATATAGACCGTAGCCGAGCAATCCGACCATGAGCGCGGAATACGCGACGACCATCCCGAACCGTTTCCATAGTTGCAACAGCAACGAGGCAAACTCTTTATTGCCCCCATACGATGCATATAGATAGACGTGACCCGCACTCGCATACATCGTCTGGACGTACCCACTCACAAACAAGACCGGGATGAACACGAGCGGCTCCAAGAATCCGAGGAAGAATAGCAACGACGTGACGAGCAGGACGTAGTACGGATGACGCGCCACGTCGAACACACGGTTCAATAATATCCAGCCGATGACGCCCGCCAAGAACGGCATGAACACATAGAACAAGAGCACTTGAAACGAATATAGCGCCAGACTGACGAATACGGCGCCAATCAACGTCCAACCGCCGAACAATCCGACGACGAACGAGAGCAACTGGACTTGCCGTGTTTTGGTCGCACTGACGTACGTTCTCGTCCGCTCCTGGAACAATACCCATCCGACGTACCCGAGCAGAATAATCATCAATAAAAAGATTCCACGTACCCGCTCGCCCCTTCCAACAGGCTGAGGAGACGGCTCACCAACATGAACACGGTGACGGTGATGAAGGCAAGCACGAACTTCCCGGTCGCCCACGTCCACGTCGCCGTTTTCTCGAGCGGCAACTTTCTGACAAACGACCATGGAAGAACGAGACTGACGAGGAATAGAAGGACGGCCCCGACATACTCGCCACATAAAAAATCATGAACGGGATTAATCGTCCTGAGCCTTCTTCCACTGCCATAAGTGATAAAAATAAGATTTGAGGCAAAATTTGACTGCTGAGGGCACTGACAATCGTCAATAACACGACCGTGTTCTTCAAACGGAACACCTCATTTCTCAAAAATGGCCGAATCCATCTCTCTTTCTTCTCTTTCCCGCTTCTAGTGCGAAAACAACCAGCTTCATCGCACATCGATTTCTCAGTTTTTTCACATGTTTGCCGATATAAAGGAGAACGCTATTTTAGCTGTATGAGAAAAAGGAGAATGAATCATGGCACTGTTCCGTAAAGCAAAACCTGCCGCCTACGCCGCGTCGATCGGCTTTCCCGATGTGGCGACGATCGCGCAACCAACCGACCCGAATTTGAACGGACGCACCCATTATATGGGTTATACGGCGTCGCAAGTGAAACAACTTCAAAACATGGCCCCGCTCGTCGAAGCGGTGTTAGATGACGTCCTTGAAAACGTGCTCGACCACTTGATGTTGCAACCCGAGATGGTCCAACTCGCCAACGCCTCATCGACGCGTGAGCGTCTGAAAAAAGTGTTCGCCGACTACTTCCGTAGCCTGTTGACCGGAAAGATCGATGACAAGTTCCTCGCCATGCGCAAGCGGATGGGGCAAACGCATCATCACTTCTCGGTACCGGTCGTCTGGTTCCTCGCGACGTATTCCGCCTTCAACACGTTGCTCATCCCAAAAATCGTCGAGGCGTATCAACACGACCCGGCCACGATGACTGAGTCGCTCCTCGCTTTGTCTCACGCGATGAACTTGGACGCTCAAATCGTCACCGAACAATATGTCGACGCCCGCCTCGATGAAATCGAATCGGCGAACGTCGCTCGGGCGGCGCTACTTCATGACGTGAGCCGCGTCAGCACAGAAGTCGCGACGACGATGGAACAAACCGGTCACGCCATGTCCGAGACGAGCAAGCGGGCCCATCAAGTCTTGTCCGAAACCGAACAGACGGAGAAGATGAGCCGCCACTTGATGAACTTGACGCATACGAACGGCGAACAAATCGAACAGATGGAGACCGAGTTCAAGCAATCGGCGACGTACGTCGATGCTTCGCTCGAACGGATCACCGCCCTCAAGGACGGTTCACAAGACATCGTCAGCATGACCCGGAGCATCGAACAGATCGCCAATCAGACGAACTTGCTCGCCTTGAACGCATCGATTGAAGCGGCCCGGGCCGGTGAGCACGGTAAAGGCTTCGCCGTCGTCGCCACCGAGGTGCGCACGCTCGCCGAGAACGCGAAGCAGTTGAGCAGTCAAATCAATGTCCTCATCCATGAGAACGAGACGAACATCGCCGCCCTGCTCGACCAGATGGGACAGATGCATCGGACGAACGACGAGGCGATGCGTCAACTCGGTGCCGTCAAAGCAGGCTTCTCGACCGTCAAAGACGAGATGGGCAATTACGTCCTGTCGTTCGAACGGAACAAGCAAGACCTCGGCCAAATGGTCGAGACGATCTCAGCCATCAACGAGACGACGCAAGGCTTATCGCACTTGACGTCTTCTTTACTAGCTACGTCCGAAATGCACTGACGACAAAGCAAGGCACGGTCCGCGGACCGTGCCTTGTTTTTATTGGACAATCGGTTCTGGTACTTCGATTGGAGCGAGGGAGCGATCGAGCAATTCGACGACGTCGAACGTGCCGACCGTCTCATCAACTTCTTTCGCTTTCGTCCCGTCCGAGAGCATCGTCAAACAGTACGGACATGCCGAGCCGATGACGGTCGGCTTCGTCTCGAGCAGCTGCTCGGTCCGAGCCACGTTGACGCGCGTCCCGACTTTCTCTTCTTGCCACATGAGACCGCCGCCGGCACCGCAGCACATGCCGTTCTCACGGTTCCGGTCCGCCTCGACGAGTTCGACACCCGGGATGCGTTCCAAGACGAAACGTGGGGCGTCGTAAATGCCGTTATAGCGCCCGAGGTAGCACGAGTCGTGATAGACGACCCGTTCGTTCACGGAGAAGTCCGGTTTGACCCGGCCCGTATCGAGCAGCTCGGCGAGGAGCTCAGTATGGTGATATACTTTCACACCGCTCAGTCCGAAGTCCGGATACTCGTTTTTGAACGTGTTGTACGCGTGCGGGTCGACCGTGACGATTTTTGTGACCCCATACTTCTCGAACAGTTTGATGTTCGCCTCGGCAAGCTCTTGGAACAACAGCTCATTCCCGATGCGGCGTGGCGTGTCCCCTGAGTTCTTCTCTTCGTTCCCGAGGATGGCGAACGAGACGCCGGCCTTGTTCAAGACGCTCGCAAAGCTTTGGGCGACTTTTTGGCTGCGGCTATCGTATGAGCCCATCGCCCCGACCCAGAAGAGGAACTCGAACTCTTCGCCGGCCTTTTTCTTCTCTTTCGCCGTCGGGATGACAAGTTCTTCCCGGTCTTTGCGCCAGTTCTCGCGCTCTTTCCGGTTCATCCCCCACGGGTTGCCTTGACGTTCGATGTTCGCGACCGTACGTTGCGCCTCAGGATCCATCTTGCCTTCCATCATGACGAGGTAACGACGAAGGTCGATGATCTTGTCGACGTGCTCGTTCATGACCGGACATTGGTCCTCACAGTTGCGACATGTCGTACATGCCCAAATCTCTTCTTCGGTGATGACGTTGCCAATCAACTCGTCGGCGACGAGCATATGCCCGTCTTGAGCCGCGGCCGCAATCTCGGCCCCTTGCGTGTTTTGGAACATGAGCGCCGGTGCCCACGGCGATTTACGCGTGATGGCGGCCCCTTTCATGTTCATGTGGTCGCGCAGTTTGACGATGAGGTCCATCGGCGACAACATTTTACCAGTCCCGGTCGCCGGGCAGACGTTCGTACAGCGTCCGCATTCGACACAGGCATACAAGTCAACGAGTTGTTTTTGGTTGAAGTCTTCGATCTTATTGACGCCGAAGACGATTTCTTCATCCGACTCCTCGGCCTCTTCCATCGCTGAGAAGTCGACCGGTGCGAGACGACCGACCTGGTGCGTCCGTCCGAGCCAGACGTTGAGCGTCCCGGCAATCAAATGGGCGTGCTTGCCTTGCGGGATATAGATCATGAAGCTGAGCAAGAACAAGAGGTGAAGCCACCAAAAGACGACGAACAAGGCGAAGGCGACCCCTCCCGGTACCCAAGCGAACGCCGAACCGATGAGTGTCGCGACCGGTTCGCCCCACATCGGGAGCTCTTCTTTATAGACGAGGTAGAACCCGTTCCCGAACAAGACCGATACCATCAACCCACCGATGAAGATGAGGGCGAGACCGGCCAGAAAGTTTCGTTTTAAACGCACGAGTTTCTCGACGTAACGGCGGTAGAATCCCCAAACGACCGCGACGAGAATCATGAGCATGACGATTTCTTGCATGAACGTGAAAATCGGATAGAGCGGACCGAGCGGGATGTGCGGGAAACGCGTCCCGACAGCAAGTCCTTTCCAGATGAAGTCGATGGCCCCGAACTGGACGAGGATGAACCCATAGAACATCATGACGTGAATGATGCCGCTCTTCTTGTCTTTCAACAGTTTCTTTTGCCCGAACACGTTGATCATGACCTGTTCAAGCCGTTCCTTATTCGTTTGGCTCCACTCTGCCTTTTTCCCGAGCTTGATGAACGTATAGCGCTGGTACACCAACGATGCGAACAAATATAGTCCATAGCCGAGGACGAGCAAGAATAGAATCCAGTTGACGATTAAAAATGTAGACATCCCCAAAACTCCCCCTTATGAAAACGGATTCAATCTTGAGTTCAGTATATCAAACAATGAATGAACAGTCATTCATTTTTATCGAAGAGGTCAAAAATTGAGCACATGCTTCAAGAATAAGAGGATGCCGCCATACCCGACGACGGCGAGGACGAACGTCCGGAAGTGAAGGTTGCGGTCGGCCGGGAGCTCGAACTTGACGATGTTCAGAATCATCGCCCCGGCGACGAACGCGAACAAGATGGCCTCGACGTGCGAGGCGAGGTCGATCAAGCGGGAGAAGAAACCGCCAGCAAGAATCCCGCCGCTCAACAAATAACGCCCTTGCCGGATGTACCGTTCCCCGTAATGGCGATACAAGTCGTGGCCGACGGCGAGGAAGTGTACGCCGAGCGCCGTCGCGTAGAAGCTGCGTGCGACGAACGTGACGGATGACGCTGTGACGACGTAAGCCGAGAACGACATATATGCGGTCAACAGCGTCACTTGGAGCCAGTACGACACGTTCTGGTCAATCGTCTCGTCTTTGAAATGGGGCGTCCGGACGACACGCATCGTCCCGTAAAAGACGGTGAAACCGAGCAGGCTGATGACATAAATCTCCGACGGCAAGGCCAGGTCGAGCCAATCCACTTGAAGCGTGTCTTGCCGCTTGTTCAAGGACGGCAAGAGATACATGAAAAAGTATGTGATGGCGATCCCGCTCGAAAACGAGAACCATTTTTGAGACGGCACCCGGTCTCGCGGAAACAGATAAATTCCGAAAAAATTGATGAGCGCTAAATAGACCACGATCCAGTTCGCCATCTCATGTCACCCCTTTAGTTCAATCCAAAACCGCTCGACAATTTTCCCGCCTTCCGCTGTGAACGGCGTGTCCGGCACGCCGCCATTGTTCAAAATGACTCGGCGTGACGCTTCGTTCGTCCGGTCGCACGTAATCAACGCCCGCTCGATCCCGAGTTCTTTCGCTTTCTCGAGTGCGAGCTCGAGCTGTTTCGTAGCGAGACCACGTCCGCGGGCACTCGGCTTGATGCCGTACCCGATGTGTCCCCCGAAGTTGAGGAGGTTGTCATTCAATTCGTGACGGATATTCGCCGCCCCGAGCAACTCGTGCCCATCCGTCAGCCAATACGTCGTGCTCGGTACCCAACTGACGTTGTTCACCCGTACTTCTTTATCACGAATCTGTTTAACGTACGACGCAAAGTCAGACGCGTCACGGTCGACGGCGTTCGGGACGATTGTCTCGGAGCATTCCCGCCATTCCTTTAAAAAATCGAGCACGTTCGCTTCCTGCTCCATGGATGTCTTCACTAGTCGCAACATAACGCTTCCCCCTATTTTTATGTATAGAAAAGACCGCAAAGCGGCCTTAATCTTCGAGTCCTAATCGTTTTGGCATCTGCGGGGCGAGCTCACGTGCCTCGTCAAGACGGCCCGCTTCGACGAGCGTATGGAACCGTAAAAACTCCTCGTGCGTCGCGTCACCGATGGCGGCTAAGTAGTCGATGTAGCGGTCGTATACCGATCTATCTTCCGGTCGCGCCTCGATCAAGGCGACGTAAAGCCGGACCGTGTCTTCCCCGTAAAGAAGCGGGAACTCATCGTTCAATTGGAGCAATTTATCGACCGAGTCCATATCGACGCCGGTCTCGTTATCGTAGTGCCCGACGACCTGTTCGGCGTGGTCCTCGAGGCGGCCGCGCCACTCTTCATATTCGTCCTCATTCGTCTCGAGCATCTCGAACCAATCCTCGTTCAACATCTCTTCAATCTTTCTCACGCGTTCTGCAAAATTCATGCGAACTCTCCTCCTTCAAACGTCCACGTGACGTCGACTACATAGTTACCTGCCAAGTCATCGTTCATCGACAACTCGTAGGCGAAGCGGCAACGTCCGTCCGCGACATCGAGCCGCTCCGTCGTCGTCGCCATCGTCATCGACATGTATGGGTTTTTATATAGGCTTTGGGTCAAGCGCCCTTCAATAAAGGAATGATTCATCTCAATCGGTCCTTTACAGATGAGCGCGAGCCGGCCCGTCGTATATTTGATCGTTGTCGGCACGACGCCGTCTTCTCGTTCTTGATCGAACGTCAAGACGAAGCCGGTCTTCAACTCATAATAGAGCCCGTCGACTTGCAGCTCAATCGGCTCCTCGATTTCACTGATCATTGTCTTTTGGCGCACACGTACGCGTTTCGGTTCAATTGCCATGGTGATTCCCCTTTCCGCTGTCCCATCGTACCATATCTCGCGAACGGTCCGGAATCGGTAACTTTTTCTTTCCCGGTTTGCGGACCGTTCACACTACAAAAAAGACAGGGTTCCCCCTGTCTTTGAATCAACTTAGCTTATAGACGCGACCTTCGAACGGCTTCAAATGAAGCAGTGTCGTCTCGTCATGCGGCTCGAGCGGCATGTTTTTCAAGACGACGTCTTCTGAGCGAAGCGTGATCTCCGTCGCAAAGATGGCTTCTTTCCCTGTCAAATTCGTCATGACGAGGTATTGCGAGTCACCGAGCGTGCGTGTGTACGCGTAAATCTCTGGGTGCTCCGGCAAGACGATGTCATACGTCCCATAGACGAATGTCTCATCTTGCTTGCGAAGACGAATCATCTCTTTATAGAAGTTGAGAATCGAGTCGTCGTCTTCGAGCTGGGCGCCGACGTTGATGTCCGTGTAGTTCGGGTTGATGCCGAACCACGGCGTCTCCGCGAACGTGAAGCCCGCGTTCGGGGCGTCGCTCCACTGCATTGGTGTGCGCGTGTTATCACGTGACGAGTTCCACGTGATGGCCATCATCTCGTCATGGCTCTTGCCGTTCTCGAGACCGATGTAATACCGGTTGCGCGTCGCGATATCATCGTACTGGTCAATCGAGTCGAACTTCACGTTCGTCATGCCGATCTCTTGGCCTTGATAGATGAACGGCGTCCCTTGCATGAGGAAATACATCATCGCAATCGACTTGGCGCTCTCTTTCCAATAGCGCTCGTCATCACCCCATGATGACACGGTCCGCGTTTGGTCATGGTTCTCGACGTAAAGGGCGTTCCAGCCGTCTGCTTCGAGACCTTTTTGCCATTTCGTGAGGACGTTCTTCAAATGGACGACGTCGAGCTTCGACTCGGCGTCTTCACGCCAGAGACCCATGTGTTCGAATTGGAACACCATGTTCATCTTGCCTTCCTTCTCGCCGACCCAAAGGTGGGCATCGTCAGGTGAGACGCCGTTCGCTTCGCCGACAGTCATGATGTCGTGCTTGTTGAACGTCTCGTCGCGAAGTTCTTCCAAATAACCGTGAATCCCGTCGACGTTCATATGCATTTCGAACGATGGCACGAAGTCGAGACCTTCCGGGTTCGGCAAGTCGCCGAACGACGGGTGTTTGCGGATATGGCTGATTGCATCGACACGGAAACCGTCAATCCCCTTGTCGAGCCACCAGTTGATCATGTTGTACACCGTCTGGCGCATCTCGGCGTTCTCCCAGTTCAGGTCCGGCTGTTTCTTCGAGAAGACGTGCAAGAAGTATTGTTCCGTCGTCTCGTCAAACTCCCAAGCCGACCCGCCAAAAATTGACTCCCAGTTGTTCGGTTTCGAGCCGTCGGGTTTGCCGTCACGCCAAATGTACCAGTCACGCTTCGGATTGTCTTTTGAGCTCTTCGATTCGATGAACCATGGGTGCTCATCCGACGTATGGTTGACGACGAGGTCTAACAGCAATTTCATGCCGCGCGCATGGACTTCCGTCAACAGACGGTCGAAATCTTCCATCGTCCCGAACTCGTCCATGATGTCCTGATAGTCGCTAATGTCATAGCCGTTGTCATCATTCGGCGATTTGTACATCGGACAAATCCAGATGACGTCGACGCCGAGGTCTTTCAAGTAATCGAGTTTGTCGATGATGCCTTGAATATCGCCAATCCCGTCCCCGTTCGCATCATAAAAACTGCGCGGGTAGATTTGATAAGCGACAGCTTCTTTCCACCAGTTTCGTTTCAGTGTTTTCGTTTGTGTGTGTTGGTCACGTTGTAAAAGTTGCATGTGTCAATGATACTCCCTTGTCCCTAAACTCACTGCGCATCCTATATACTAATATTAGTGCTGTTGTCTCTTTATCTCGTTAGCGCAATCGTTTGCACGATTGCAGTAAGTTTATCTTACCAAAAATCATTCCACGACACAAAGATGTTTTTAACAGCTTACTCATCGTGTACCCTACACGAATTTGAAATGAAATGAAAGTGAGGCGACTTACATGATCCGTTTGGCCACACAGGCCGATCTCTCGGCAATCGATCAACTGATTTTAACGAAAGCGCAATCGTTTCGGGCCGCCGGAAAAACGCAATGGCAAAAATATTTAGAGCCGAGTCGGACCGATTTTGTGACCCATGACGTCACGAACGGAACCGTCTATGTATACGAAGCGAACGGAGACATCGCCGGGTCGGTCAGCTTGATCCCACCGACGTCTTGGGACGAAAACTTGTGGGACGATCCTGACGCGGCCGTCTATTTACATCGCCTCGTCGTCGATGACCGGATGAAAGGCCGACAAGTCGGTGAACAGTTGATGCGTCATGCACTTGCAGCGACGTCGAATCGCATCCGTCTCGACTGCGTCGCCACGAATCACTTCTTGAACGCCTATTATCCTCGCTTCGGCTTCAATTATGTCGGCGAACGAGATGGATTCTCTTTGTTCGAAAAAGAGGCTTGACCTTGACGCGACGTCAACGTGTACGCTGACTTCAAGGAGGTGAGGACATGTACACGATTCAACAACTCGCGACGCTCTCTGGCACGACCACAAGGACGTTGCGTCATTATGACGCCGTCGGTCTGCTCGTCCCGGAACGTGACGTCAACGGCTATCGGCGCTACTCGTTGCATGATGCCGAGCGGTTGCAGACGATTCTGCTGTATCGTTCGCTCGACTTCCCGCTCGAGACGATTCAAGGCTTACTCGAAGCCGAACCGTTCGATCGGACCCGTGCCCTCGAGGAGCAAGTGACCGCCCTGCGCGCGAAAGCCGCCTATTTTGCGACACTCGCCGAGACGGCGGAATCGACGCTCACCTCACTGAGAGGAGGAATTCCAATGGAAGACAAATCGTTGTTCAAGGGATTATCGTTTGACGAACTGAAAGCCCATGAAGCGAAGCACGAGGCGGAGACAGAAGAACGTTGGGGCGAGAGTGAGGCGTACAAGACGTCACGTGCGCGCGCCGACAAGCGATCGAAAGAAGACTGGGAAGCGCTCAGTCAACAACAAGTCGATCTCGTCAAGCCGCTCGTCGACTTGTTCACTGCCGGCGTCCCGGTCGAAGACCCGCGTGTCCAAGCGGCCGTCCGGGCGAACCACCTGTTCATCAATGACCAGTTTTATGACTGCTCGCTCGACATGTTCAGCGGACTCGGTCAGATGTACGTCACGGACGAGCGTTTCACCGCGTTCTATGACAAGTACGCGCCAGGACTGGCCGTCTATTATAATGACGCCATCCAACACTATTGCATCACCCAAAGCTAAACGGCCAAAGCATCGCGCTTTGGCCGTTATTTTGCCGTTCGACGGTCATACACATCTTCCTTTAGCAATAACTCGATTTGACGTCTCAAGAGCGGGAGCGCCGTCGTGAGCTGTAAGTACGGATACGTGGCAAAATTATCCGTCCCGCCGATGTAGAGCACGGCCCGGTCGACCACAGACCAGCCCCGCTCGGTCCACTGTTCGATTCGTGCCTCACAGACGTCCGGTTTGGTCCGGAACGCCCAGTACGCTTGGAGTTGTCCTTCTGCCATCGTCGGTGCGACCGTCAATACCGGGCAGTCGAAGCGGGCGAGGACGCTCGGGTCAATCGGCCCCGTCTCATGGGTGACGATGAGCTGCGGGTCGAGACGATCGAGCCACATCGTCGTCTTCGTATCGTTCAATGAGGTGACACGTAGAATGTGGTGGAACGGAATCGGCTCATCGTTCAATGGATAGCGACCTTTCAGTTCTCGGATCCGCGTCCGGCTCGAAAGGCGCATGACAGGCGACGTCAGCCGGACGTATACATGCGTCAGCCAATGCTTGATGGATTCCGGACGATGCTCGCTCGGCCCATCTTCCTGAACGACATGGGTCACCCCTAAGTTGCGGATCGCATGATAGACGTAGGCAGATGTCCGGTGTTCTCCAATGAGTAGTACGATCGGTCGGCCCATTTTGTCCCTCCCTTTTCTCTTCCTCCGAACGCCTCTCATCCGTGTCGCTCCTGCGTCGAGACGACGGCCGGGCGGCAACGGTCCGCCACTTCTTCCATCGATAAACTTTCAAATTGATACGTTTGATGCAACGTTTCATAATGGGCGATGATTTCACCCAACAAGGCCATGTTTTCGGATACATGTTTGCCGAAGTTGTGCGGGTGCCACCAAAGATGGAACACTTCCCCCCGTTTTGCCGCATGCGTCATGCTCCGTTTGATGCGCCGCACTTTGAGTCGGTCGAGGAAGCGAAGCGCCGGCACGTAAGGTCGAAGGAATCGGCTCGATGGGACGTTATAAGGAGATGATTGCCGAATGGCTGCCCACGAGACCGTGTGGTGGCCCGTCAAATTGACGTAGGCATCAAGCAGACGAAGAGCCCGTCGTCCTAATCCCTCATCCCTTCTCGCATCGGCCCGATAAATGTAATGGGTCTCATTGCCGCGATAGACATCGATTCCGACTTCTTGTGCCGCTTGGAAATGCGCCGGGCTCGATTGATTGCGCGGATAGACGATGCTCTGAATGGATAAGTCGCGACGTGCGGCCACCCGCTTCGCCGCCTCGAGATCGGCCTTGAACGCCTCGATGGTCACTCCTTCTTCTAAACAAGATAGATGACAATACGTATGCGTCCCGATGGTTTGACCAGGCGTCGCCGCGATTTGATCGACGAGTGATTTCCCGAAGTGATACGGGTCGACCGCCTCGTCCGCCCCGACGTGCTGCATCCAATTGTATGAAGAATATTCGGGATGCCGATACGCCGGTTGAATCGTCGGCAAGTCTTTCAATAGCTCTGCTTTCGTCTCATAGAACAGGAATCCGACCGTCGCCCAAGTCGCATGAATCTGGTGCGCGGCAAACAAGTCGAGCAAGCTCGGTACGACTTGCCGGACCCCGAGTAAATTATCGCCATACGCCTCAATCGTCGTACCGTCAAACGTGCCCCAGTTCAATTCAAAATCTAGTGAGATGACAAACGCTCCGTTCATCGAGACCCCTCCTCTGTCTTCACTTCTTTCCTTCACACGACTCAGGAAGCTCTAGTTCGGCGAGCGCCCGTTTCCAGGAGCCGTACCGACGGGATACTTTGGCGACACTTGGTCGTTTATGTTGTTTCGCCCATTTTTGATAGGTGATCGCGTTGAATGGCACGACGACCCGACTTGCTTCTAGCAACGATTGAACGATTTCTGCTTTTTCACGTTCTGGCTGGACGGTAAAATGGAGCTCCTCTAAACGCTCTACCGTTTTCACGGCCAGACTCCAAGACCCGAAATGGGAAATAATATCACCTAGGGAAGGACCGGGATGATCTTTGACCCATTGTTGGTAATGGGTGCTCGTCAACTTCCCTTCCTGTTCAAGTGCGAGCCGAAGTGCTGCAACGAGTTCTTGTTGGGTATAGCGCTTTCGGGCTTCTAAGAGTCCGGCTGCTTTCAAGGCGCCGGTCCATGACCCGTAAAAATTGAGAACGTCGAGAAATGTCGGGACGTCCCGGTCTCGGCTCCAGAGCTGATATTGTTTAACCGTGAGGGTCGGAGTCAGAGATGCAGCGGCTCGAAGCGCTTGAATGATCTCTGCTTCCCGGTTCATCGTTCGTCCTCCTCAGACACTTTGTTCCGTGACGATCGAGCGCGTATCGAGCACGGTCTGGATGACTTGCTGTTGTTCCCCGAGGGTCAAGTCGGATCCCGATGGAAGGCAAATCCCATTCTCGAACAGACGCCGACTGACATCTTCTCCATCGACCGTCACATATTCGGCATCGCGATACACCGGTTGCAGATGCATCGGTTTCCAGACAGGACGAGATTCGATGCCGGCACTGGCAAGTCGCTCCATCACCGTGTCACGGTGCAAGTCTGTCTGATCCAACTGCATGGCGGTCAGCCAACGATTGGCCCGTGAGTGCGGGACTTCTTGCTGATACGTCGCCCCGAGCTGACGGAACATATGCTCATAGCGGGCAAACACGCGACGTCGTGCTTGAACGCGCTGCTCAATCACTTCGAGCTGTCCCCGACCGATCCCGGCCGAGACGTTGCTCAATCGATAGTTATAGCCGACTTGTTCGTGCTCATAATGCGGCGCGTCTTCCCGAGCTTGCGTGGCCAACTTGAGCGCCAACTGTCTCGTTTCCTCATTCGGCACCATGAGCATGCCGCCGCCTGATGTCGTGATGATTTTATTGCCGTTGAACGAATAAAACCCGATGTCCCCGATGGTTCCCGTCATTTGCCCGTGCCACGTCGAGCCGAGTGATTCGGCCGCGTCCTCGATCAATGGGACACCGAACTCACGACAGACGTGGCGAATCTCACCGATTTTCGCGACGACGCCGTACAGATGGACGACGATGACCGCTTTCGGAAGCTTTCCTTTCGTCGCGGCTTGGACGAGCGCTTTCCGAAGTGCGTCTGGCGACATATTCCACGTCGTCGTTTCCGAGTCGATAAAGACCGGAATGGCGCCGACGTAACGGATTGGATTGACCGATGCGACGAACGTGAGTGACTGACAGAAGACCGTGTCCCCTGTCCCGACGCCGAGCGTAAGTAGCGCCAAATGGAGGGCAGCCGTCCCTGAGCTTGTCGCCAAGGCGTACGGATGGTCTGCGTAAGCGGCGACTTCCGCCTCAAACGCGTTGACGTTTGGTCCAAGCGGGGCGATCCAATTGCTCGCGAACGCCTCTTCGATGTAGGCCATCTCACGGCCCGACATATGGGGCTTCGATAATAGGATGTTCATTTGATGCCCTCCTTCATCATGGTTTTATACGAGATATACCAATCGACGACTTGCTCGAGTCCTTCAAACAGCGATGTGCTCGGGCTGAAGCCGATCAGCGTGTCGAGCGTCTGAACGGCCGACTGCCGAAGTACCGACTCGCGCATCGGCAACGACGTCTTCGCCGATTTGTTGAGGATATGTCCGATGTCGGACAGTAACGTTTGGACGTTCACGTAGTCGGAGGCCGGGATTTGGAAATATCCGACTGGCGACATCCCGGTTTGAATCAAGCGAAGCAAGCGGACGACCGATTCGACGACATCATCGATATAGGAGACGTTGATGATATCCGTCGCGTAATACCCTGAGAGTCGGACACCGCGGTCGACGGCGACAATGGCCTTTGACACTAGCGTCGAGGCATCGTCCCAAGGTCCGAATACGTCTTCTGTGAACAGATGGATCACCGGACGTTCCCCGTCCTCCTGTTTTACAGGCAAGTCGAACGTGATGAACGATTCAACCGGGACCCGCTTCGTTTGGATGGCAATGTAGCGTTTCATCAACTCGTAACGTTCCAGCGGCTCTTCACTTCCGTTATGGCGACGGGTCGAACATAAGATGATGTGTCTCGGTTCGTGTCGATTCAAAACGCTGCGCATGACTGTCTTGTTCGCGAGCGTTGAACGGATCAAATGGAACTGCGGGTGGGTGAGAACGTAGAGCCGCTGTTTGGCGATTCGCGTCTTGTGCCGCCCTTCATCGTCAATCCCGACGACATCAAATCCTTCCTGCAATAGCCGACGTGCGATATGAAACCCTTGGAAACTGGCTACCCCGACAATAAGAACCGTTTGATCGACCATCATTCTCCCCCTCTTCACTCGTTATGACCTTCAATTTCCGTCAGCGAGGCGTGTCCCGGCGATATGAGGACGCATTCGCTTCACGCCATGTGTAAAGAGACGATCGATGTCTCGGTCGAGGTCGTCACTATTGGCGATAAAAAGCAGCAGGTAGGTCAGGGCCTCTTGGTCGTCTCGTAACGTCTCAATCAGGTGCAGCACGGAAGCGACGGTCGTGAAGGGACGGGTCCGGCCGACAAAGATTTTGGGGAAGACGTTCGCTTCTGGACCGAGTTCGCTCGCGGCGAGCAATTCTTCATATAACTTCTCACCCGGACGAATGCCGGTGACTTCAATGTCGATCTGTTCGGTCGTAAAACCGCTCAACTCGATCATTTTCTTCGCCAAGTCGATGATTTTGACCGGCTCGCCCATGTCGAGCACGAAAATCTCTCCCCCTCTGGACAAGACGCTCGCTTGGATGACAAGCCGGCTCGCTTCCGGGATGGTCATGAAGTAGCGGGTCATCTCAGGATCGGTGACGGTGACCGGTCCGCCCCGGAGAATCTGTTCTTTAAAGAGCGGTACAACCGAGCCGCGACTGCCTAAGACATTTCCGAAGCGTACGACTGCGAAGATCGTCTCGCTCGTTCGGGCTTTCTCTTGGACGACCATCTCGGCGATTCGTTTTGTCGAGCCCATCACGTTCGTCGGATTGACCGCCTTGTCGGTCGAGACCATGATAAAGCGGCTCACGTTATGCCGGGCCGCGACATCGACCATATGTTTTGTCCCGTAAATATTGTTTTTGACGGCTTCGAGCGGATTGTCTTCCATGAGTGGCACATGTTTGTGAGCGGCGGCATGATAGACGATGTCCGGCTGGTACGTACGGAACACATCTTCGAGCCGAGCTTCGTCTTGCACATCCCCGATGACCGGGTGCAGGATCGTCTCCGTACCGAGCCCACGCAACTCTCGCTCGATCAAGTAAATACTGTTCTCCCCATGACCGAGGAGAATCATTTCTGCCGGGGCGAATTTGATCAATTGGCGACACAACTCCGAGCCGATTGATCCACCGGCGCCAGTGACGAGCACAGTCGCGCCTTCGACATGGCGAGATATTCCAGATATGTCCAATTGAACCGGCTCACGTCCTAGCAAATCCTCGATTTTCACTTCGCGAATCTCGTTGATGGAGACTTTTCCGGTCGCCAGTTCCGAAATCATCGGCAAGGCGTGGGATTCGGCTCCTGTCTTCTCGATTCGTTTCAGCAAGGCGAGACGCCGTGTATAAGCCAAGCTTGGAATGGCCAAAATAACCACTTCGATACCATGTTCTTGAATGATGCGTTCCAAATCGTTCGTCATCCCGAGGACCGGGACACCGTGGACGTAGAGTGCCTGCAGTTGCGGGTTGTCGTCGAGCAGACCGACGACGCAGAGGACGGTCGTCCGATGTTCTTTCAACTCACGGACAATCAACTGTCCGGAATCCCCGGCTCCGATGATGAGTGCTTTTCGTCCCGGATGGTTCGAATGGGGTTTGAACACGTCAAACACATGGTTGCGGGCTAAGAAGCGGGTGAACAAGATGAGGTTGAATGCGAGCAACCCTTGTACGGCGATGATCATCCCAAGGCCAGCCCCGAA
Organism: Exiguobacterium sp. s21; assembly: GCF_018617975.1. Taxonomy (NCBI): domain Bacteria; kingdom Bacillati; phylum Bacillota; class Bacilli; order Caryophanales; genus Exiguobacterium; species Exiguobacterium sp. s21. Next base: position 69,627 of record NZ_JACSLF010000003.1, read on the forward strand.
GTGGAACTGGTTGTAGGCGTACAACACCAAGTCACTGCTCAGTAAGGCGATGGCGACTTGTTTCATCTCATGGACCGAAGCGTAACGCCAGTCGATGCGATGAATCTTCAAGACGCTCCCGACGAGACTGAAGCTGACGATTTTAATGGCGACCATCATCAACATCTCGCTCGATTCGAGTGCCGCGTACGACGTGATCGTGGAGAACATCAGTTCAAACGTCGCGTACAATACAAACGAGACGATCAAGATGTCGAGACATAAAAAGAGCAAATTGCGTTGATTCTTCCGATAGACGTTCACGAGTGTTGCCATGGTAGTTCGCACCTCCAAGAGTCTGAGTTGTTCGTTCGTGGTGTAGGTTGGAATGCGCAAAAGATGCGTCGATGCTAGTAAACTACCCGACTATCCTCAACAAGTTTAAAGATAAAACGAGCTTTTTCTCATTAACGACATAGATGCGAAAAAGGAGTTCACGAAATTATTATCATGATTTCATTCACATAATGAATAATTTTCGGACAAACGGGAAATGGAAATACATATAACCCGAATTGGGTATCGTTTACATTATTTTGAACATAGCTAAAACGCCACATAAGGAGGTAGAAATCGATCGTAAGTATCCTTTTTGACTAGCTCGTTGACTCTTCAACCAATACATGCTGTTCATTCACACCAAGAGACCTTCCGAGACGCTCGCTGCGTCTCCCTCCAAAGGAGAGACACCAAGATGAAAAAATGGACACGCCCTCAAATCGTACAAGCGTTGCAGTTAGCTGCTCAAGAACATGCCGAGCTCGATTCGAAACGGTATAGTGTATGGTCGCAAACCAAAAATGTCCCGTCCCTTTCCACCGTCATCCATCAGTTCGGGTCTTGGCGCGAGGCGCTCGCCGCTGCCCAAATCCAAATGTCGTTCCATTACTACTCGGATGAAGACATCCTCCGCGCGTTGAATCAAGCCGCCGAGGAGTTACCGCTCTTCACGAGCCAAACGTATCGGGAATGGTCGAAAGTGACACGCTCCCCGTCGCTCACGTTGATCAGCAGTCGTTTCGGCTCTTGGTCGAACGCGCTCCGGGAAGCGAAACTTCAGACGACCGCCGCGAAAAACAACGAAGAGCGCATCATCCAAGCCTTGATTGAAGCATCCGAAGAACTCGAACGTCTTACGTCCCAGCACTACGCCATCTGGGCCCAAGAATGCGGTTATCCGACAGTCGCGACGATCGCCCGAAAATATGGATCTTGGAGCTACGCCTTGTTCGTCCTCGACATCGCCCCGCCGAAACGGAAATGGGACGAAGAAGATGTCATCGAAGCCCTCCGCGTCGCGAAACATGAATTGTCACACTTCAGTATTCTGCATTACCGGAAATGGGCCGAAGGACGTAACGTGCCGAGCACGTCGACCATCAACGCCCTCTTCGGCAGTTGGACGGCCGCATTAAAATGCATGGAAGAACAGACGATCACCCAATAACAAAAGCCCTGTCTCACGATGAGACAGGGCTTTTGTTCAAGTGACGATCGAAATGAATAGCGGGATGCCGATGAGCAAGTTGAACGGGAACGTGACGGCGAGGGCGAGCGTCAAATAAAACGACGGCTCCGCCTCCGGGACCGATGCTTGGAGCATGGCCGGTGCGGCGATGTACGACCCGCTCGCCGCGAGCGTCATAAGCAGAATCGTTCCCCCATCAGACAGTCCAGCCATTCCGGCAGCGAGAAAACCGATGGCCGCGCCGACGAGCGGAAACGTCATCCCGACGACTAAAAACTTCATCCCGTACGACGGTAGCGTCTTCAGCTGATGACCGACCTTTACGCCGAGGCTGAGCAAGAACAACAGCAACACGCCTGGGAACAAATCGACAAAAAACGGGGTTAATGCCGACGTATCCGGGGTGACCAGCCCGACGATGAGACCAGCCAAAAGCAGCAAGATGCTTTTCGAGAGCAGACTGTCACGAATGACGGTGAGCGATTGGGTCGGTGCCGCCGTGATGCCGAGGACGCGGCTTTGATTGTATAACAACAGTGCGACGACGAGACCCGGAATTTCGAGGACGACGACGAGTGTTGTCATGAACGGCTCATAACTGATGCCGAGACGTTCGAGCTGCGCCGTCGCGGCGACATACGTCACGAGCGAGACCGAACCGAACGTCGCGGCCATGGCAATGCGCTCCGGAAACGTGAACTTCAAGAACGCTCCAAGGCCGAACGCGACGAGCGGAAGTACGAGACCAAGCACGAGCGTGACGGCGAGCGGGAACGCCAACTCGTCCATCGATACCGAGGCGAGCCCCATCCCTCCTTTCAATCCGATGGCAAGCAGTAAGTATAGGTTGAGCGTGATGCTGAGTGACTCAGGAATCTTCAAATTCGATTTGCCGAGAGCGGCAATCACACCTGTCACGAATAGGAGCACCGGGGCACTCGTCAATAAAAACATCAATTGTTCCATCTTTTCCTCCTGGACGACAAAAGCGCACACCAAAGAAGGGTGTGCGCTGCATGCCGACGGCTCGAACACGTTCGCTCCGTCTAGCCGACAACTGTCGGGTATTTAGTTCGTCAGCTCCGGGACAGGACGACGGGAATGTCGCACGGACACTTCCCAATCCTGAACCGTCTCTGCTTCTAGTGTAAAAATGTCGTCACGGCTTGTCAATCCCGCCATCCCATGGTGCATCAAGTCGAAAGACGATGAGGCGTTCCCCTGTCTTCGTGCTGATATCCGTGTGAAGCGAGACGAGACGCCGACCGAGCAAGTCATGTAAAATCGCCTCGAGTTGGGCCCGTCCTGATTCGACGAGGTTATTGCGATATTTCTTCAATTGCTCACGACCGGCCGATTTGGCGGCCAGTTCGTACTCGGCCGGGGTCAAGACGCCCTGAAGCGTCACGATGGCCAAGTCGCGGAGCAGGTCTGCTTTACACGTCAATGAGCCGCGCCCGAGATACTCTTTCTCCCATTGGGTGATCCGAGCACTCAGTTCCATTTCGAGCTGACCTTTTTTCGGCATCGTTACTTCACGAATCCGATCATCATCTCGCGAAGAATCTTCGCGGCGGCGATGGCCGTCATGTCCGATTGGTCATATGCTGGTGACACTTCGACGAGATCGGCACCGATGATGTCGATGTCGGCGTTCGCGATGGCGTGCACTGCTTCAAGCAATTCTTTCGTCGTGATGCCACCGATTTCTTGCGTACCCGTTCCCGGTGCAGCCGATGGGTCGAGGACGTCGATGTCGATCGTGACGTACACTTTCTTCCCGGCGAGCGTCGGTAACACGCGTTTGAGCGGTTCAATCACTTCATATTTATACATGTTATAGCCGACTTCTTTGACCCAGTCGAACTCTTCTTTCATCCCAGAACGAATTCCGAACGAGTAGCAGTTCGACGGTCCGATGAGTTCGGCCGCTTTTTTGAGCGGTGTCGAGTGCGACAATGGCTCACCTTCATAGTCGTCACGGAGGTCCGTGTGCGCATCGAGGTGCAAGATGACGAAGTCATCCCCATACGCATCATGCATCGCCTTGATGACCGGCCATGTGACGAGGTGTTCTCCCCCCATACCGAGTGGGAACTTGCCTTCTTTGATGATGTCTTTGACGAACGACTCGATCATGTCGAGTGACTTCTGGGCGTTTCCGAACGGGAGCGGGATATCGCCGGCGTCATAGACAGCTGCTTCCGTCAAATCACCATCAAGATAAGGGCTATATTCTTCGAGTCCGATCGAGACTTCACGGATTCGGTTCGGACCGAAGCGTGAGCCTGGACGGAAACTGACCGTCCAGTCCATCGGCATACCGTAAAGGACCGTCTTCGCGTCCGTCACTTCCGGCAAGCTCGCGATAAACACTTTGCCTGAGTAGGCTTCATCGAAACGTTTAATCATTTCGTCAAGTCCTCCACAAATTTAGGAAGGACGAAGGCCGCATTGTGAAGTTTCGGCGTGTAGTACTTCGTCTCGATGTCATGGAAACGCTCCGGAGCCACTGCTTCCGGGTCATACTGCTTCGAACCGATCGTGAACGTCCACATGCCGCTCGGATACGTCGGTACGTTGGCCGTGTAGAGCTTCGTGATTGGGAAAATCTCTTTCACGTCACGTTGAACCGTTTGGATGAGCTCCGGCGTGAACCATGGGTTGTCCGTCTGCGCGACGAAAATGCCATCGTCTTTGAGCGCTCTCGAGATGCCGGCGTAGAATCCTTTTGTGAACAAGTTGGCCGCTGGGCCGACCGGTTCTGTCGAGTCGACCATGATGACGTCATACTCGTTCTCTGATTCGGCGATATGCATGAAGCCGTCACCGACGATGACTTCAACACGCGGGTTGTCGAGTTCGCCTGCGATATTTGGTAAGTATTTCTTCGAATATTCAATGACTTTCCCGTCGATGTCGACGAGAACTGCTTTTTCGACTGATGGGTGTTTCATAATCTCACGGATGACGCCACCGTCTCCGCCACCGACAACGAGCACATGCTTCGGATTCGGGTGTGTGAAGAGTGGGACGTGAGCCACCATCTCGTGATAGACGAATTCGTCCTTATCCGTCGTCATGACCATTCCGTCAAGCAACAACATTGTTCCGAACTCGTCCGTTTCGACCATTTCTAGTCGTTGAAACTCCGTTTGTTCGCTCTCATAAACGTGGTTTACACGGAACGTGATTCCGTAATCTTCTGTTTGGTGCTCCGTAAACCATAATTTTAATTTTTGGTCCATCGATAGAACCCCTTTCTGTTCAAAAAGTTGTTCGTATGCGAGTGGCGTTTTGAGGCGCTTCTTATTCATACGATAGGAAGTATACAAAAACTGTACCCGTTTTGCACGATTTTTTTATTTATTTATCTCGATGTGTGAGTTTTAGGTGAGTTTTGTCCGATAAATTGATTAGAGAGTATTTCGATTATTTGAAAGGAGGGATCCTATGTGGTCTCCTTGTACCGCCTGCTCCACGACCATCCCATTTTTTGAACGGGGCCTCGTCGTCGTCAATGACAAGCCCCACCCGTACGACTCGTTTGACGAATTGACGGAACGCCTCGCCGCTGTCGAGGAAGACGTGTACTGTGTCGACCCGGCCACAAAACGCCAGACCGCCGTCGTCTCGGCGAGCGACCTGCTTGAACAAATCGCCAACCGCGACACGATCGAATTGATTCAACACGGTGACTTCGAGAGCCACTTGCAACCGATCATCCATCTCGACACCGGAGAACGATTCGGCTACGAGGCTCTTCTCAGAAGCCAGAACAACGTCTCACCGGGCGAACTGTTCCGGGCCGCGAACCGATTCGGGCTTCACTCGAAGCTAGATCAACGCGCTCGCGCCGAAGCGATCAAAGCGACGTATCACGCCGTCGAGCCGCACGAGAAGACGTTCATCAACTTCTTGCCCTCGACGATTTATAACCCAGACTACTGTCTCCAACACACGTTCGAGATTATCGACCGGTACGGACTCAGTCCCGATCGTTTCATCTTCGAGGTCGTTGAGACGGAGAAAGTCCAAGATGTCGCCCATTTGCAACATGTGTTCTCTACATATAAGAAGCGTGGTATGAAAGTCGCCCTTGATGATGTCGGCGCTGGCTTCTCGACGCTCGATATGTTGAAGCGACTTGAGCCCGACTATGTCAAAATCGACCGGTCGTACATCTCCTTCTGCGACCAAGACGCCGAGAAACGAGCGTTCTTGAAAAACGTACGTCAATTGACACGCTCAATGGGCATCACCATCCTCGCCGAGGGAATCGAACGCTCCGAAGAAGTCGACGTCTGTCGCGAACTCGGGTTCGACCTCGCCCAAGGCTATTACTTCGGTAAACCGTCTCCTTATGCGCTTTGACGCAATGAAGGCCTAGAGCACCCGCTCTAGGCCGTTTTTTAATCCTCGTCTTCCTCTTCGTCCATGTCTTCTTGCATCTCTGTATCTTCGTTGTTCATCGGTTCTTCCTCTGCTCCCCCACAAGCCCCGAGGATGATGCCCGTCGCCAACAGCGACGCGGCCAATGCACCTTTCTTTTTCATCATGAACACCCCTTTTCACGTTGTGTCGTACAGTACGGTTAATTCCCTCGCGCTTCATGCTGAAACGTTTTTTAGGTTAAGAACGTGTAAACGGTGGAATGAATCTAGTGATGACAACTGAACAGAAAGAAGGTGTACTTGTTGAAACAACGCGTCTGGCAACTCCTCATCATGATTGTACTCGGCATCTTCCTTCTTGGTTTGCTTTACTCGATCGATGGGCTCATCCCGTTCCTAGTTGGGGCCGCAATTCTCATTCCGCTCATCGTCGGCTGGCATATCTTATTTGACCATGTCCAACCGCAGGCCAAGCTCGCCTGGCTGCTCGCCGTCTTGTTCATTCCGTTCCTCGGTGCCCTCGCCTGGGTACTGTTCGGCCGAACACCTCGACGACACCGACGCATCAAACGGACCTCGACCGAGATTCGGATGTTCCGGCAAGCAATCGAGGCCGAACGGATCGAGACGGCAAACGACGTGTCGGATCGCTTTCCTCTCACGCGCACACTCGAGAAGCTCGGCGCGACCGGTGCGGATGGTCACACGTCGACGAAACTGCTCGTCAACGGCGAGGAAAAATTCGATGCGGTGATTAAAGATATCGAGCAAGCGACCCATCATATCCACGTCCAGTATTATCTATTCCGGACCGATGAAATCTCGCTCAAGATTCGTGACGCTCTCATTAAACGATCCAACGAGAATGTCACCGTCCGTTTTTTGTATGACGGCCTCGGCAGTCAAGAGATTAGCGAAGCGTTTCTCGAACCGCTCCGCGAGTCCCGCGTCCACGTCGAAGCGTTCGACCCGGTCATCCACCCGCTCCTCGTCTTTAACGCCAACTTCCGCAACCATCAAAAGTTGATCGTCATCGATGGGCGAATCGCTTACACCGGCGGACTGAACGTCGGGGATGAATATCTCGGGAAATATAAAAAGCTTGGATTTTGGCGTGATACCCATCTGCGCCTCGAAGGACCGCTCGTCCGGGAACTTCAGCGTTTGTTCGTCGAGAATTGGCTGTATGCCGGTCATGAAGACGATACAGAACGCTGGGACTTGTTCGCCGACAGCAAACATTTGCCAGAATACTTCATCGACGACCCGCAACCGGATAACGGGGCGACCCAGCTACTCGTCACGTCTCCTGGAAAAGATGTCACGATCCGAGACGGGCTCATTACGCTTTTGATGGAGGCGAAGGAGTCGATTTGGATCACGACGCCATATTTGATTCCGCCTCCCGAATTGCTCGCGCTGTTAGAAGTCGCCGGCCGGCGTGGCATCGATGTGCGAATCGTCGTCCCCGGAAAAGGAGACGAATGGTTCAGCTTCCATGCGACCGAATATTATTTCGAACAACTGCTCAAACGGAACATTCGGATTTATAAATACAATCGCCATTTCATCCATGCAAAAACCGTCCTCATCGATGGCAAGATTGCGCTCGTCGGGACGGCTAACTTTGATTTTAGGAGCATGTATTTGAACCACGAGATGACAATCGCCCAGTATGAGACGTCGTCCATCCAACAGCTGCAAGAAGCGTTCTTGAAAGACTTTGATGAGTCGATTCTCATCGACTGGTCAATGCTTCGCAAGAAATCGAGCGGCAAACGTTTCATCGAAGCGTTCTGTCATATCTTCTCGCCACTCCTTTGAGACAAACGCCAAACCGCATACAGGACGATGAGCAACGCGATGAGACCGAGTTGCCAGCCCGCGGCCACGTGTAAGACCGCCGCGACCGCGAGCGCCTCGATCAACAATGCCGGCACTTTCCCAATCGTGCTCGCTACGGCGAAGGACGGGAGCGACATTCGGCTGAACGCGGCCGACAGCGTGACGAGTCCGGACGGTACGAACGGCATCAGCCTCAGCCCGAGGACAAGAAACCATGCCTCAACGCCATCTGCTTCGCGGAGCCGTTTCAAACGCTCCCCATCCGGTGACGTGAACCGGTGGAGCGCTTTGCGATAAAGAATAAAACTGAGCACAGCACCCACGGCCTCGCCGACGATAGAGACGGCGACACCCGGTCCAAATCCTAGCAGTTGCACGTTCAGTGCCGTCAAAAATGCGCTCGGTAATATACCGGCGACGGCGATGAGTGTATTCAATATAAGGCTGATGACAATGAACAACGGGAGCGGTAACACTTCCCATTCCATACAATTCCCTCACTTCAAGTGAAAAGGCTGGCCCGTCAATGACGGGTCAGCCTTCTGTTTATTTTGCTTCGACTTCATCCCACGCGTCTTCGTCGACAGGTGGAAGGTGTTTCTCTTCAAGTTTCGAGACAACGACCGCGCATGTCGCGTCGCCGGTAATGTTGACCGACGTCCGGAGCATGTCGAGAATACGGTCGACACCGATGATCAAGGCGATCCCTTCGACCGGTAAGTTGACCGACTGCAAGACGAGCGCGAGCATGATGAGCCCGACACCAGGTACACCCGCCGTCCCGATTGAGGCGAGTACCGCTGTGATGACGACCGTCACGAGTTCGGTCATCGTCAAATCAGCCGCGAATACTTGGGCGATGAAAATCGTCGCGACCCCTTGCATGATCGCCGTCCCGTCCATGTTCACCGTCGCGCCGAGCGGCTGAACGAATGAGGAAATGGAACGCGGCACGCCGAGTTTCTTCTGGGCGAGTTCCATCGATACAGGGAGCGTCGCGTTCGAAGACGACGTCGAAAACGCGAGCGTGATCGCTTCGTAGAAGTTTTTAAAGAAGAAGACCGGACTCATCTTCCCGAGCAGGACGAGCGCCCCGCCGTAGACGAGTACCGAGTGTAAAAATAGCGTCAAGACGACCGCGAACATATACCACGCCATCGCTTTGACAGCATCGAAACCGATCCCTCCGATGGCCGAGGCGATCAAAGCGAACGCGCCGTATGGGGCGAGCTTCATGACCAAGTGAATCAAGTGCATCATGATGCGGTCGCCTTGTTTGACGAAACGGCGCCACGTTTTGGCCCGTTCGCCGAGAGCGATCATCGCAAATCCGATGAGAGCCGCAAAGACGATGATTTGAAGCATGTTGCCTTCAGCGAGCGCTTGAATCGGGTTCGTCGGAATCATGTTGACGAATGTCTGCACGATGTTTGATGACTCTTCAGCCGCACCCGATTCGAATTCAAGGTTTGCCGTTTGGAAGTCACCACGTTCTCCCGGTTTGATGACCGAAGCGACACCCATCGCCAAGATGATGGCGAGCGCTGTCGTCGTCAAGAAGAAGAGGAGCGCCTTCGATCCGACCCGACCGAGCTCTTTCGGGTCCCCGAGACCCATGACGCCGAGAATGATCGAGAAGAAGACGATCGGAACGACCAGCATTTTAATCAAGTTCAAAAATACAGTACCGACTGGGGAAAGGATATACGTATTGACGATGTCATATACGTTACCGGACAGACCGGCGAGCCCTAGCCCGACAAGGACCCCTAAGGCGAGACCAATTAAAATTTTCTTCGTTTCACTCATCGTGTCACCCTTTCTTTTTTGCACAGTGCGTTTAGTATAGCATAATGCTGAATATTCATACAATTACGGTGAAATCACAACATCATAACAAGTTCATGTTCCCATCTTCACTTGAACGAAAACAAAAAAGATTGGAGACCAAAACGGTCCAATCTTTTCACTCGGCATCGAGACGCGCAAGTTCGGTTTGAAGTTCGGTCGATTGCTCCCAAATCTCAGGACGATGTTCTTTCAGAAACGCGGCTAGCACGTTGCGTGACGGAGCGTCCATCATATCGATGAGAATACGGCCTTTGAGCGATTTGTCCATCTGGTTGACGTGGTACGGCAACAGCTTGTATCCGCGCCGTGCCTCGAGGTCGACCGACATGTCACAGGCCGCGACACCGCCATAATAGAACCCTTCCGGCTTTCGACCGACCGTGACCCAGACGATCCAGTACGGTTTGCCGTTCGGCACCGCTTCCGGATCCGTCAAAAACTTGATGCGTTTCTCGATCGCCGATTTGGCATGCATGGCCCCCATATCGATGACCGCGGTCCCCGCCTCGACATCGATGATGACGGGAGACATATTGTTCAAACTGAGCGAACCGACCCCAAAACCACCGTGGCCATCGGTCGAATCGTCAGCGACGATGTTAAAATTAATCTCTTTCATAGACTTCCCTCCCTCTCTACTGTACACAAAGACGAGGGAATGTGGCAATCCGGAACGTCAGCACCATTCAATCCGAAACGTCGTACCCGGTCCGATGGCACGGATGAGCGGCCGGTCTGCCTCAACGACCCGGCCGAGAACGTTGACTCGTGCATCAGGCGGAAGATTCCGTTTCGTCACTTGCATCTCGCCGGCATAGCGCCCGTAATCCGCATTATCGACCGTGATCGTCCCAAGCGGACGCGGTCTCGCATCCATCGGTTCAAGCAAGCGGTCCCCAGGTCGGCCGTAAGCCCGAGACTCGACCGAACGGACGACGTCACGCGCCGGGTCCATCCGGTTCGTCTGGACGCGATAGAAGGCGGCCTCAATCGTCGTCTCCGCTTCGGCCCGGAGGACGAGCATCCCGTCGGCGTTTGAAGCGAACTGTTCAATCGTCTCGTCAGCAAGTCCCGGATCACCGATTAAAATGCGATCGACCGAATCGGCGAGGTCCAAGTAACAAGCAAACGTCGAAAACGTTCGATGGTCTTCGAGCGTCGGCAACCGTTCAAACAGCGGTCCGCGGAGTGACCCATCTCCCGGGATGAACGCTTGAACGCTCAATCCTTGGCGTTTCAACCAATCGTTCTTGTCGTCGAACCAGTTTCGATCAAGCCCCGTCTCTGGGTGCGGATAGAAGTTGTGCCATGCCTCGACGTTGTCCGTCACGAGACCGTGCCGCCTCATCTCCGCGAGCTCACTTTCTGTGAGCGTGCTCGCGTTCAAGGCGACCGTCATCCGCGTCGACAAGTCGGCGACTTGTTTTGGGGTCACGCCGTAATCGACGCGCAGTCCGGTCACACCCCACTCGACGAGCGTGTGGGCATCATCCCACGTTTTGCCGAACGCGGCAAGCGACGTTGGCGCAATATCGGCGAACAGCTCCATGTCGAGTTCACGTGCGAGTGTGCCGAGCTGTCGCAATCGTTCCGTATAAACGGATGGGTCGTCCTCTGGAATATGTAGGGACGTGAACATCGACGTAAAGCCAATCTCACGCATGCGTCCGACCCATGCCTTGAAGTTTGACGTGAGCGGTTCGCTCAAATATACCGATAATCCTTTCATCAGAAAACCTCCTCATTAAATGAAAAGGCGACTCCAAAGAGCCGCCTCGGTTGTTAAATTCCGTCCGCCATCTCTTCTTTGAATCCGAAGAAATATGTGAAGACGAAGCCTGCCGTGTACGAAATGACAAGACCTGCGATGTACGTCAAGTACATGCCGTTGTCGATGAGCGGTGTGAGCGAGAGACCCGAGACCCCAATCCCGAGTGCTGCCGTCTTCATCGTCGCTTGGAATGCGCCTCCGACCGCTGCTCCCATACAAGCCGTCAAGAACGGACGACCGAGCGGAAGCGTGACCCCGTAGAGGAGCGGCTCACCGATGCCAAGGAATCCGACCGGGATCGCCCCTTTGATGATGTTACGGAGGCGTTGGTTGCGCGTCTTCACAAAGATGGCAAGTGCTGCCCCGACTTGTCCGGCCCCGGCCATCGCCAAGATCGGCAAGAGTGCCGTGTTACCGACCGTGTTGAGCAACTCCAAGTGAATCGGTGTGAGTCCGTGGTGCAATCCGACCATGACGAGCGGCAAGAAGAATCCAGCAAGAACAGCTCCTGCGACCGGTCCACCGACTTCGAGCACGGCGTTAAGACCTTGCATGATACCGTCCGATAAGACGCCTGCGACCGGCATGATCGCATAGAGCGCCGTGAAACCGACGACGAGCACCGTGAGAAGCGGTGTGAAGATGATATCAACCGCTGTCGGCATGAAGCGACGGACATGTTTCTCGATGTACGTCATGAGCCAAGCGGCAAAGATGACCCCGAACAGTCCACCCCGCCCAACGACGAGCGGTTCCCCATAAATGGTGATGTCCGCGAGCACCGGGTTGAAGAGAATCCCCCCGGCGATGGCACCGAGTACCGGCGTCCCGCCGAACTCTTTTGCCGTATTCCAACCGACGAGAATGGCGAGATAGGCGAATACCGTACTACCGAGCAATAAGAGGATTTGCATCCACGTTTCCGTCGGGTCAACCCCGGCGTTCTTCGCGAAGTTGGCTCCTCCGTTAATGATACCTGAAGCGACAAGTCCTGGAATGAGCGGAATGAAAATATTCCCTAAGCGACGTAAGAAGCGCTTGAACGGCGACTTCTGTTTGTCTTTCACTTTTTGTCGTTCGATGGCGGCCCGTTCGTCCGGCGTCAAGTTCGCGTCGACCGATTCTTCTCCGATGGCGAGCCCCGTCTCGCGGCTGAGATGGTCCGCCACGCGGTTGACCGTCCCCGGGCCAACGACGATTTGCAACGTCTCATCATCGATGACACCCATGACACCATCGATTTGTTTCAAGGCGGCAAGATCCGCTTTCGTCGGATCCTTGAGCGCCAAACGCACACGTGTCATACAGTGAGCGAGTTGACGAATGTTGTCTTTTCCCCCGACATGCTCGAGTATCGCATGCGCAAGAACCTCTTCTTTCTTCATCTCGATTCCCCCTTATAATGCGTCACGGACGAATCCGTTCGCACGCTCTAATCGCTCGACTGCCTCCGCATGCGGGACATCGGCTAAAATCATGACGATCGCCGTCTTGACGTGCCCACCGGATGAATCAAAATAACGCGCGGCCGTCTGTTCATCGACCCCTGTCGCTTCCGCAATCATCCGTTTGGCCCGCACTTCCAACTTCTCGTTCGTCGGCTGCACGTCGACCATCAGGTTTTGATACACTTTCCCTACCCCAATCATCGATGCCGTCGAAATCATGTTGAGGACGAGTTTTTGCGCCGTCCCTGCTTTCAAACGGGTCGAACCGGTCAACACTTCCGGTCCCGTCTCGACCTCGATTTTATACTCGGCATGATCGCTGATTTTTGATCCTTTGTTACATGATAACGCAGCTGTCGTCGCCCCGACTTCACGGGCGTAATCGAGCCCGCCGATGACGTACGGTGTCCGGCCGCTCGCGGCGATTCCGACGACCGTGTCCTTCTCGCTCAAGTGAAGCGCTTTCAAATCATTGACTGCCAAATCCTTGCTGTCTTCTGCTCCCTCGACGGCTTTGATGAGCGCACGCTCGCCTCCGGCGATGAGTCCGACGACCATGTCCGGTGATACGCCGAACGTCGGCACACATTCTGCCGCATCCAAGATACCGAGCCGTCCGCTCGTCCCTGCGCCGATATAAATCAAACGCCCGCCTTGTTTGAAGGATTCGATGGCACGCTTCGTCACTTCGGCAATGACCGATAGCTCTTCTTTAATGACGTAGGGGACCGACTGATCTTCCTCGTTCATCACCGCGAGGAACTCCTCGACCGCCATCTCGTCCAAGTGCATCGTTCGTTCATTCCGTCTTTCAGTAGCCAGTTTGTCTAACATCGCCACCATCCTTTCTTCTCTCTGATTTCATTGTACTAACTTGAAATTAAAAGTCAAATTAATTTAAAAAAATAAGGAAGTAAAATTTCATAAAAGAAATGAGGATGCCTCCCAGTCCATAGAAAAAGCCCAGCCCATATCGGACCGAGCCCTTCATTCGACCAGTTTCTTCATCACGTGGACGTGGTCGCCCCATGCCGTGACGGAATCTTTTTCGTACACATAACCTTGTCGTTCCCAAAAGTGATGTGCCCGTTCATTGTGCGGCAAGACTCCGAGCCGAAACACCGTCTGGAAAGGGCGCATATATTCCTGTTCAAGTTGCTCATACAGCCGTTGCGCGACACCGGTACCATGAAATCGCTCGTCGACGACGAACAGGCCGAGCCAGAGCGATCCGTCGACTGGATGTTCTTTCAACAAATCAGCGACCGCGATGACGCCCCCTTCTTCAAACACGAGGCTAACGGTCCCTTCGGCTTCAAAGTCGGTCAAATTCTCGTCTCGAAACGCTTCAGGCGTCTGTCCGTTCAAGCTCGCGAACGCCGACTGCCGCAATAAGAACGTCGCGACTTTGTCGCGCCACGTCGCATCATAGACGTGAATCATCGGCGCAACTTCACCATCTCATCACGCGCCTCGGCGTAACGGTCAATCAAACTTTCGCCTTTTCGGTGCAACAGACCCATATAGAGCGTATCGATGATCGTCAACTGGGTCATCCGTGACGCGATGCTCGCGATTCGGAAGTCACGTTCGACGCTCGGCGTGCAAAGACGGACGTCCGCCTCCCGATAGAGCGGAGATTTATCGAGGTCCGTGATGGCGACGACCGGCACCCCTTTCTTTTTGGCGAAGCGGACGAGTTCGAGCACATCTTTCGTCCGACCCGACGTGCTGATGGCGACAAAGACGTCGTTCGGTCCGAGATGCGGGATGAGTGACAACATGTAATGGAAGTCTTGCGACGTCTGGGCCGCATAGCCGAGCTTTGTGAATTTATATTGCGCGTCATAGGCAGCCGTTGACGAACCGCCGACCCCATAAAACACGACCCGGTTCGCTCGGGCAAACGTATCGATTGCATGCTCGAGCTCACGCTTGTCCATCGCCTCGGCGCACGCCTCGATCGCCATCTTGTTCACATGGATGACTTTTTGAAACGAATCGTACGGTGTGTCTTTCTGCTGTAACACGTTGAAGTCGGTGAGTGTCGTCTCGGTGATGGCCAAGTCTTTGACGAGGGCGAGCTTGAACGCCTTGAAGCTGTCGATGCCGACGACACGGGCGAACCGGACGATACTCGCCTCTGACACATCCGTCTTTTGAGCAAGTTCTTTCGTCGTCATGTTCGGAACGAGCGTCGAGTGGGTCAAAATATAGTCTGCGATTTTCTTCTCGACAGACGTCATCTCACTTTTAGCGAGTTCGATTTTTTTGAGTAAGGATTCCATCGGGTCATCCCCTTCCTACTTCTAGTTTCTGTTTCCATGATAGCGGATTCTTTCTGCACAAGCCAACTTGGATATGAAAAAGGTCAAGCCGAAGCTTGACCTGATCGTTATAAGTTTTTAGCATTGAACGTATCGCCGCCTTGAATCGTCCCGTTTTGGAACCCTTTGTCGAACCAGCGTTTCCGCTGTTCGGACGTCCCATGGGTGAACGAGTCTGGCGTCACATAGCCGCGTGCCTGTTTTTGAAGCGTGTCATCCCCGATTTGGTGCGCCGCATTCATCGCCTCTTCGACGTCGCCAGCCTCGAGGTAGCCCATGCCTTGGGCGTGGTGGGCCCAGACACCCGCATAATAATCGGCCTGAAGCTCGAAGCGGACCAAATATTTATTGAATTGCGTCTCACTCAGCTCGTTACGGAGCGGCATGATCTCATCGGTCGTGCCGAGCAACGTCTGGACGTGGTGGCCGACTTCGTGGGCGACGACATACGCCATCGCGAAGTCACCCGGTGCGTTGAAACGTTGACTGAGTTCATCATAGAAACTTAAATCGATGTATAGCTTTTGGTCACCGGGACAGTAGAACGGTCCGACAGCTGATCCCGCGATACCGCAGGCAGATTCAACCTGGTCTTTATACAAGACGAGCGTCGGTTCCCGATACGTCAATCCGTTCTCAGCGAATATATCGGTCCATACTTCCTCGGTATCCCTTAGCACGACCGACACGAAGTCCGCCATCTCTTCTTCCCGTGCCGACCCTTGGTACGTCTCGGACGACTGTGGTTCGCCGATCCCGATGTTGTTGACAATGTCTGCCGGATTGCCCCCGTTCAGCAACGTGAAGACGATGACCAAGATGAGACCGAAGCCTCCGCCAATCCCGGCAATCCCTTTCCCTCCGACACGTTGTCCCCGTCGATCTTCAACGTTACGACTTGCTTGTCTACCCTTCCATTTCATCCGCCTGTTCCTCCTACGTCTAGTCTGTCTTGTTCATTACCCCGTTTTCACATATTTCGCACCTGCATTTTTTCTTTGTACTGTCCGCTCAATCGATTTTCTGCTTTCCACCCGCCCCACCTTTCACTAGAATGAAAGGGAACGAACTAAAAGGAGGAAATGTTATGCCATACGTAACTGTTAAAATGCTCCCAGGCCGCACGGTCGAACAAAAACGTGCGTTGATTGAAAAAGTGACGGAAGCCGTCTCGGAGACGACGAACGCACCGAAAGAAAACATCACCGTCTTCATCGAAGAAATGGACGCGACGCACTACGGTCAAGCCGGCGTTATGCACGCGGACAAGAAGTAATCGAAACGACCGCCCTTCCAAATCGGAGGGCGGTCGTTGTTTAGTCTTCTAAATTCACTTCAAACCGCTCGCTCGGGACGGTCGGTTTAATGAGGTGACGCGTCGCGCGCCAAATGTGATAGCCGATTCGGTCGAGCCAGAGGAGAGCTTGCACCTTTTGAATTGTTTGGTCCATCTCGAGTTGATTGGCCGCCGTCTCCTCGAGCAGTTCGGCCCGGTGTGCTTTTCGATATTCGGCGAGCTGTTTCGAGGCCGTCTTCCACTGCCGAGACTCTTCCGGGGGCGTGTGATGGTTGAGCGTCTCCAACATGTCGAGTTCATGCAAGACGAGCTGGCGCGCGACCAGGAAGTCTGTGTCCCGGAGCGCGTCGACCGGGTCGACTTCTCGCATGACGAACAGCCACCGCTCCAAATGATCAATCGTATGAAGCAGCGACAAGTGTTGCCCATAGTCATTGCGGCCCCGCCCTTCCTCCAATTGAATCGTGCTCAAAAAGACACGGACGTCCCCGAGCGTCTTCTCCACGAGTTGGAGCTCGTCGTCGCGCTTTCGTCCTTCCGCTAGCAACAGTTTCGTCTCTTTGGCGAGATAGCGCTCGATTTCAATCAACGAGCGTCGGGCCGCTTCGAGCGCGACCGTCGGGATGCGGGCCATGTTCGGGTTCAAGAACCGGGTCAGCTTCTCAGCCCGGCTCGGGACCCACTTCAGCAACCGACGGCTGAACGCCTCGTGGAACGGCAAAAACGTGAACACACCGAGCAAATGGAACGAGGTGTGGAACAAGGCGAGCCGCAACAGTTCATTCCAATTGAGACGGTCGGCCACACCGTTGACGACGCCGAACAAGAGCGGGAAGGTTAGCCAGCCGATAAGTAAAATCGAGCCGTGGACGAGCACGTGCGCCAAGACGATGCGGCGGGCCGACTTCCAGCCTCCGATCGACCCGAGCGCGACGACGAGACTTGTACCGGCGCTTTGCCCTAAGACGAGCAGACACGCTTGGGCAAGGGTGACCGTATCGGTCGCGAGCGCCGTCATCGTCAAGACGAGACCGATGCTTGAAGACTGCAATAAAACAGTCATCAAGAGGCCCGTACCGAGAAGCGCAAGTTGGTGGAGCGGTGTGTCCGCTTCCCAACTGGCGAACGAGAACGTGACAACTTCCCGCATCGCCTCTTGGAGCGTTCCGATGCCGACAAAAATGAGGCCAAGTCCGACCATGAGCATGCCGATGCGTTTGACGCGCCGCCCAACCAAGCGCAGCGCCATGCCGACCCCGATGAGCGGGAGCAACAGCTCGCGGATATCGACGTTATAACCTAAGAGCGCCACGATCCATCCGGTCGTCGCGCTACCCGCGTTCGCTCCGATGACGAGTGTGAGCGCTTGGGTGAACGTCAGCAGGCCGGCACTGACAAAACTGATTGTCATGAGCGTCGTCACGGTCGAGGACTGAAACAACGTCGTCATCGTCGCTCCGAGAAAGGCACCCGAAACAGGTCCTTCAGCCAAGCGATTCAATCGTTGCCGGAGGCGTTCCCCGGCCATGCTTTTCAACGTATCCGTCAACAGCATCATCCCGAGTAGGAAGATGCCGACTCCCCCGACCAATGTACCGATTCCCATGGTGTCACTTCCTTTTCAACGATTCAATCGCCTCGTAACGTTGACAACATCCATGTTTTTTCTGATGCGTGATCTTTCAAGTTGAGCAGTACGTCCTCCGGATAATAGATTTTCTCGTCGGACTGTCGTGAGTTTAAAATCGATTGGACGAGCATCGACACTTCCGAAATTTCCCGGCGGTCGCCGTCATTCATCTTGAGATAGATGCCTTCGTATGTCCCGTGCCCTTTATACAAATCGTATGGCAATTGGCTGAGCTGATCCTCGAGCAAGTAGTAGCGGGTCGGTAAACCGATTGCCTCCATCGTTGAACGCAAGCGGTCCATATAGCGGACGCGGTTCGCTTCCGGGAAGTTTTTATACTTCAACAAACGACGGTTGACGAAGCGGCTCGCAAGGTCGGCCAAAATCGGGTCTGCCTCATCCATCCATTCCTGGAAATAGAAATAGACGATCGTCTCATCGAGCTTCAAATAATGCTCGAGCGTCATGTCTTCATGGTTAAAAATCGGCAAGAAATGCTTTGGAGTCATCTCGAAAGAATAACCCGATTCGTATAGTTCTTGCGCCCGTTCGAGCACGGCTTTGAGCAATAAATCGCTCGATCGCGTCGCCGGATGCAAGTAGACTTGCCAATACATTT
Organism: Exiguobacterium sp. s21; assembly: GCF_018617975.1. Lineage (NCBI taxonomy): Bacteria > Bacillati > Bacillota > Bacilli > Caryophanales > Exiguobacterium > Exiguobacterium sp. s21. Next base: position 88,316 of record NZ_JACSLF010000003.1, read on the forward strand.
GATAGCGGCGCATGATATAGTCCTCAATCGTATGCATCCCCGACTGTTTGACGACGACTTGATCTTCATCAGGACGCAGCACTCGCAACATCCGCTCAAGATCGAACTTCCCATAACTGACACCGGCGAAATGGGCGTCGCGAAGCAGATAGTCCATCCGGTCGACATCGAGCTGCGAGCTCAGTATATTGACGAGCAAGCGGTTCGGGTGCGTCTTATTGATGATGGCCGCCACTTCTTCCGGGAAACCAACGCCCATCTCCGACAGCACTTTGTTCACTTCCGTGTCGCCAAGGATGATTCGTTCGGTCCATACCTCGTGACGAACGGCGAAGACGTGCTCGAACGCGTGTGAGAACGGACCGTGGCCGACATCGTGCAGAAGCGCCGCTGCGAGCAACAGCTCCCGGTTGCGGTCGTCCCACTCTGGATACTCGTGGAATTGGTCGATCAGCTGCCGCGCGATCTCATAGACGCCGAGCGAATGATGGAACCGGGTATGTTCGGCACCATGGAACGTCAAAAACGACGTCCCGAGCTGTTTGATGCGCCGCAAGCGCTGAAACTCTTTCGTGTTGATCAATTCCCAGACGAGATGATCATAGACATATATATAGCGGTGAACCGGATCTTTGAACACTTTCGACCCCGATAATTGACCTCGTGACGTGTACATGACGTTTCCCCCTACATTTCATTAATGATTGGATTCGACTTCTAGCGCGTGGTTCCTCCCATGCTATAATGGGGAGGAAATTATTTATTGAAAAGGAATTATGTATATGACCCATCCATTATTACAACAACCGACCTACCGTGTCATCGATCAGTCCTCGCTCGGTCCTGCGTTTCAAGCCGAGCAATCGTTCGCGACGGACGACACGCTCTGTGCGTCGACCGCAACGTCTGGTGCCGTCCTCAGGGCCTGGGTTCATCTAAACACGGTCGTGCTCGGCATTCAAGATGCCCGCCTGCCTCACTTGTCAGACGGCATCCGTTTTCTACATGAACATGGATTCCGTCCCGTCGTGCGAAATTCAGGAGGGCTTGCCGTCGTCTTGGATGAAGACGTATTGAACTTATCCCTGATTTTACCTGAAAAAGACGGGATTCAAATCGATAGCGGCTACGAGGCGATGACGTCGCTCATCCAACTCATGTTTCAAGACGTGACGACAGACATTGTCGCTGGCGAAATCGTTGGGTCTTACTGCCCCGGCAGTTTCGACTTATCCATCGGCGGCAAGAAGTTCGCCGGCATCTCACAGCGCCGTGTCCGTGGCGGTGTCGCCGTCCAAATTTATTTGAGCGTCCGCAAGAGCGGGAGCGAACGCGCCGCCCTCATCCGTGATTTTTATGAGCGCGCCATCCAAGGCGAAGCGACAAAGTTCACCTACCCGGCCATCGTCCCTGAGACGATGGCGTCACTCGAGGACTTGCTCGGTATCCCGCTCACCGTCGATGACGTGTTGCGCCGCGCCTACACCGTCCTTAGTGACGTGAGCCGGCTCATACCTGGCACTCTCGACGCGGACGAGCAGGCGATGCTCGTGACCCAGCTCGACCGGATGTGGAAGCGCAATGAACCGATTCGTGAGATTGAACAACAATTAATAGAGGAGTGACCGCATGTTTAAAATCATAACCGATACCGGCGCCGATTTGACCCAAGACCAGATCGTCGAGTACGGTCTCGAAATGCTACCGCTCGGTGTCGTCATCGACAACGACGAATTTTTAGACGGTGAGACGATTCAACCAAAAGACGTGTACGACGCGATGCGTGCCGGGAAGACGCCGAAAACGTTCCAAATCGAGGCGGCCCGCCTCGAACAATGTTTCCGTCAACATCTCGAATCGGAAATCCCGTTCCTGTACCTCGCCTTCTCCGGTGAGCTTTCAGGCACCTATCAGACGGCCGTCATGGTCGGCAACCTACTTAAAGAAGAATACCCGAACGGCACGTTCCATATTCTTGATACGCGTGCCGCGTCCGTCGGCCAAGGACTGTTCGTCAAGACGGTCGCTGAATATGGCCAAGATCATACGTATGAAGAGACGGTCGCCTACGCGACGTCGCTCGTCGGCAAAATCCGTCATTTGTTCACGGTCGAATCGCTTGAATATTTGATGCGCGGCGGTCGTGTCTCAAAAGCGAGCGCGTTCATCGGGGATTTGTTGACGATTCTACCGCTTTTGACAGTCGAAGACGGCAAGCTCGTCCCAATCGAGAAGGTGCGCGGTCACAAGAAAGTGTTACGCCGCATCGTCGAATGGATGACCGAGTCGAAACCGCTCGTCGAGGGTGGGCACGTCTTCATCGGCCACGGCGATGATCCAGTCAAAGCCGACCAATTCGAGGCGTTGTTACGGGAACATGTGAACCCGGCGAGCGTCACGAAGACGATTGTCGGTTCGGCCATCGGGGCGCACACAGGCCCAGGCTTGCTCGTCGTCGGCTATTTCGAGGCGTGACAATCAAACGAAAAACCGCGAGCATCCTCATGGGGCGTTCGCGGTTTTAGTTTACTTGTTCCAGTTACGGAATCCGTCACCAAACTCGAGGTGCAAGTCATCTCCGAACACGCCGTTCTCGAACGTCGGTACGTCGACCGGGAGTTTGCCCGTCGGTTTCACTTCACCAAAGATGGCGCGAATGCCGGCCGGGAGGTTCGGTCCTGCCGATTTGGCATTGCCCGCCTCTGAATCCGGTCCGTTCGGGTCACCTTTGAAACCGTAGATGATGAGCTGGGCCGGTGCATCCGGCTGAACCGCCACATCGTACGGGTTACGCAGGCTGAGCAAGACTGACTTCTTGCCCGTCTCGTTCGCGTAACGGAACACTTCGGCCGGCACGTAGTTGTCCGCCGACGTCGATTTCAGCTTGGCGCTGTTGTTCACGTTCGAACCGACAATGATATAGTCGGCCGCATCGAGTTTCACTTTCAAGTCTGGGTTTTGATCTAAGTGTTTCGTCGATGCCGTATAGTTCGCGGCGATGACGTTCACGTCTTTCATGTTGCCGGCGTTCTTCTCGAGCGACTTGATCGTCTTGATCATGCTGTCCGTCTGGTCTTTCGCCGGTGACAAGACGAGGACCGTCTCACCTTTTTTCGGTTTGAACGGAAGCGTCTTGTCGTCGTTCTTCACGAGCGTGACGGCCGCTTCGGCGATCTTACGTTCTTTCGCTTTATGCTCGGCACTGCCGACGACCGCGTTCGCCTCGGCAATCTTCGCCTCGAGCGTCGTCGTGTCGACCGACTCGTCCCAAATACCACGTTTCGCTTTGAGCGTCAAAATGCGCTCGACCGCTGCATCAATCTTCTCTTCTGACAGGCGTCCGTCCTCGACAGCGCCCATGACGTCTTCAAAAATCGTCTCGAGCTTCACGACGTCCGCGTTCGACCGTAAAATCGTCGGCATGAGCGCGATATCAACGCCCGCATCGAACGTCTTGATGACCGCTTCCGCTTCCGTGAAGTTGTCGGCGATCGCCTGCATGTTCAAGGCGTCCGTGACGACGATGCCTTCATAGCCCATCTCTTCACGCAAGACGCCGGTGATGACATCGTCCGAGAGCGTCGCTGGGAGCGGGAACGTGCCGCGTGGCGAGTTCACGACCTCATCCTCGATTTGTGGCATGCCGATGTGCGCCGTCATAATCATGTCGATGCCTTCCGTGATGGCCCGTTTGAACGGTAACAGTTCGAGACCGCGCAAGTCTTCGAGCGACTTATCGACGATCGGAAGCCCGTAATGCGAGTCGACCGCCGTGTCACCATGACCCGGGAAATGCTTCGCCGTCGCGGCGACACCCTGGTCTTGAATTCCTTGTGTCATCGCCGAGCCGAGCTCGCCGACGAGTTCCGGGTCGCTCGAGAACGAGCGCACGCCGATGACCGGGTTGGCCGGATTGTTGTTGACGTCTAGCACCGGACCGAAGTTGACGTTCACCCCGAGTGCGTTCAACTCAGAACCGATGATATTCCCCGCGTCGTATGCGTACTGGCTGCTCCGTGTCGCCCCGAGTGCCATGTTACCCGGCAAGTTCGTGCCCGTTCCAAGCCGTGTCACAATCCCACCCTCTTGGTCGATCGTGATGAAGAGCGGTATATCGTTGCTTTCGTCTTGTTTGACGACTTCTTGGAGGTCGTGGACGAGTTTCGTCGTCTGTTCGGTCTCGGTCACGTTTTCCGCGAACAAGATGACACCCCCGAGGTCAAACCGATCGACGACCCGCGCCACGTCTGTCGCGAGTGCGGTATGGTTCGCCCCGTTCCATAATCGGAAGTCTGGCATGATCATTTGGCCGAGCTTTTGTTCAAGCGTCATCGAATCGAGCTTGGCGTCGACACGCTGCTCAATCGACGGGGCCGGCGTCTCCTCTGCCACGACCGCGTTCGCCATCGGGACCGATGAGACGAGTAATGCTGTCGTCAGTCCGAGTGTCGCCGTCCAGTTCAGTGCCTTGTTCATATTCCTTCACTCCTTTTTGAAAGTTTCCCCGACCCCCAAACAAAAAGGCATGGAGGAAGAAGCGTTGCCTCACCAACGCTCGTTCACCCCATGCCTGATCGTATCAGTTACATATGGTCCTTATTCAGGTGGTCAACGTCAGTATAGCAATTCAAAAAATGGGAAACAACACTTCACGTGAAAGCGTAACCATTTTGAAATATATGTTCTGTTTTGACACACAGCTGACCTGTATTGGCAAAGCCAATAATTTCGCTGGTTCGAATTCGGCCCCATCTTTGGTAAACTCATTCCGTTAGGGGTTAACTTTCACAAAGGGGGAAATCATCTTGGCAAGAGGGGAAATCAAACGAAAGCCGGAATGGTTAAAGATTAAACTGAACACGAACGAGACATACACCGGTCTCAAAAACATGATGCGCGAGAAAAATCTACATACCGTCTGTGAGGAAGCGAAATGTCCGAACATCCACGAATGTTGGGCCGTCCGCCGTACGGCGACGTTCATGATTCTCGGAAGTATCTGTACGCGGGCTTGCCGCTTCTGCGCCGTCACGACAGGCAAACCGAACGAGCTCGACTGGGAAGAACCGAAACGCGTCGCCGAATCGGTCCGTCTCATGAATTTGAAGCACGTCGTCATCACGGCCGTCGCCCGCGACGACTTGAACGATTACGGGGCGACCGTCTTCGCCGAGACAGTCCGCGCTGTCCGTAGCATGAACCCGGAGACGTCAATCGAAGTGCTCCCGTCCGATATGATGGGTGACTTCTCGGCGCTCCAGACGCTCATCGATGCCGGACCGGACATCATGAACCACAACTTGGAGACGGTCCGCCGTTTGACGCCGAGAGTCCGCGCCAAAGCGACGTACGACCGGACGCTCGAATTTTTGAAACGGTCGAAAGAGCTGAACCCGGACATCCCGACGAAGTCGTCGATCATGGTCGGACTCGGCGAGACACGCGAAGAGTTGATTGAGGCGATGGATGACCTGCGGGCCCACCACGTCGATATCCTCACGCTTGGCCAATACTTGCAGCCGACGAAGAAGCATCTCGACGTCGAGCGTTACTACCATCCAGATGAGTTCGCCGAGTTGAAAGAGATTGCGTTGGCGAAAGGCTTCTCCCACTGTGAAGCCGGACCGCTCGTCCGTTCTTCATATCATGCGGACGAACAAGTCCACAAGGCGCGTCGTCATACGATGTTGCCAATCGACTAAGAGAAAGAAGAGACGTTTATGACTGGAACGACATGGCATTTGCTTCACACCGCCCCGCTGTCCCCGGCCGAGAACATGGCCATCGACGAGGCCATCGCCGGCTGGGTCGCACGCGGCGACATGAAACCGACACTCCGTTTTTACGCCTGGGCCCCGCACGCCATCAGCGTCGGGCGCTTCCAACGGGCGACGCGCGACCTCGACCGCGACGCGCTCGCGTTGAATGGCATCCCGGTCGTCCGCCGTTTGACCGGGGGACGGGCCGTCTTGCACGCGGACGAGCTGACGTATAGCGTCATTCTCCCTGAGACGATGCCGTCCTTGCCGACGAACGTCATCGAGAGCTATCGCCTCCTGACCGAAGGAGTGCGTCGCGGCTACCACGCGCTCGGCGTCCCGGCCGAATTCTCGGTACCATTGACCGAGGCAGACCGCGAGGCACTCCGAAAACCGAAGTCGGCCGTCTGTTTTGACGCCGCTTCGTACTACGAGCTCGCCGTCGGCGGGAAAAAGATTGCCGGGAGCGCCCAAGTGCGCCACCAAGGCGCCGTCTTGCAACACGGGTCAATCCCATTGTCGATTGACGATGACGTCCTGTTCGACTGCTTCAATCTCGAGGCCGATGCGAAGGCGGAGGCGAAAGCCCGATTTGGTGACAAGGCCGTCTCCTTGAACGAGACACTCGGCCGACCGGTCGCCTTCGACGAGGTCGCGGCGGCGTTCACGGACGGGTTCCGTGACGCGTTCGATTTGACGTTCGAACCGCTGACGTTCACCGAGGCGCAACAACAAGAGATTCAGGAGCTCGTCGCCAAGTATGAGAGTGATGAGTGGGTCTGGAAACGCTAAAAACGAGTCGCGAGACTCGTTTTTTGATATAAAGGTTTCGAAAAGAGATGGTCATCTTCTACTTAATCTTTTGAATCGTTCAGTCGACCAAAACAAAAACGGATGGCTTGTGCCATCCGCCTAGTCAGTCATTCCGTTCCAAACGTTTTCGCTTCACGAGGAAGCCGAGATATGGCAGACCGGTGAAGACGAGTCCGATGACGACGAGCGTCTGGAGCACCAAGATGATGGCTTCCGCCGTCTGCGGCCAATCTAGTTGAAGCATGAACACGAATCCCAGTGATAACAGTAAGCAAATAAGCGCCCCCCGGCCCATCGTCCGTTCGACTTGCCCGTACTTCTCTTCGGTCGTCTGGCGATCGGTATAGAGAGGTGTCGCGTCCGGACTGCCTTTGAATACGTGAATCTCATCACCGGTCGACGTCACGTGCTCCCACCCGCTCGCGGCGAACAGCTCAAAGTAATCCTCGTCAGGCTGTTTGCGATAATCGAGACTGTAGCGTACGTCCATCGGCTCCCCTTCGACGAGCGTATAGCCGAACGGTGCGAACTTCTCTAAATGCCAGCCCCGGGCTGCCATCTCCCCTAGCTTTTTCATCTCCCGCTCTTCGGCGAACGCCAGTCCCCAACTCGACATATATTTCCGTTTCATCGGTGTCCCTCCCCTTCCAAAATGAAGCGTGCATCGTCAACGATTGCTTGTCGTCGTTTCAAGTCCTCAGCCACGAGTGCGCGGCCTTGGGTCGTAATCACATAACTCTTCTTCTTCCCGTCCCCGTCGAGCGGCTCGATGAGCTGCGCGTTCACGAGCTTCTTGATGATGGTGTACATCGACGCCGGTCCGATTTTGATTCGTCCGTTCGTCAACTCCTCGACGAACTGCATAATCAAATAGCCGTGACGCGCCTCGGTCAAGGCGAGCAGGATATAGAGCATGCTGTCGGTCAATTCTCCGAGCTCGATTGTGTCGTTACGTGGCATCCCGCCACCTCCTATATCATTCATTGATATATCTTACTCTAAATATATATCGTTTAATGATATATGTCAATAAATGATATAAAAAAGCCGCAGACAGTTCGTCTGCGACCTTGTTAACTAGTGACGTAATCTAAATCGTGCAAGATGTACGCTAAAAAGAACAACATGCTCGGGTTCTCGTAGCGCATCTGCACTTTACGAAGTTGCTCCCGATACGTGACCTCGTACTCAGCCCCGTTCATCTTCCGCTCCATGTTCATCTTGATGAGCGCGTCGAGTTTGTCCATCATATCGACGAGCATGCCTTCATACGTATCATCTTTCGAATCGGCCATATAGCGGCGGAACGCCGGCTGCATATAGTCCGGGAGGAGCGACAAGAGCGCCTCGCTCTCGGCTCGTTCATACGCCTCGAACGCCGCACCGGTCTCGGCGGTCGAATGTTTCACCGGGCCGAGCACGTCCCCGGTCACCCCTTCGACGAGGTCGTGACAGAGAAGACGGGCCGTCAATTCGGCGACATCGACGTCGACGTCATATTTCTCGCGCTCCAACAAGCCGCTGAACAGCCCGAGCGCGGCCGCCCGGAATCCATGGATGGCGTCGTTATCGTCGATCGTATTGAAACGGCCTTTCCACCGTCTTACACTGTCCATCCGCATGACGTTCTCGATGAACGTCGCCACGTCGGTCTCGGCCTCGACTTGTTCATAGAGCCAGCGGACCGATTCGAGCGGATGATTGCGCAGGGCTGCTTTCATCTCTTCAAGCTTCGCGACGAAATGGGGCGAGCCGTGTCCGACTTCCCGGCGGACGAACAGCATCGCGTCGAACGAATCGATTCCATCGACGAGCCGTCCTTCGAATGAGTCGTCCTCCGCCTCGACGAGGAAACGATAAAAATGCGGCCGGAGCGACTGCGACAACAACTCGACGAGTCCGAGACTCGCCGTCCGCTCCATCCGTTCGATATGTTCTTTGAGCGTCGGTTCTTTTTTCGTCCGGTGCATGATTGGACCGGTCTGCACTTCGTTCATATCATGGAACAGCGCCTTGCCGAGCACGTCGAGCAAGTTGACGTCCCGTCCTTTGTTCTCTTCGTAATATGCCGCGATTAAGCTGAAGACAGCGACGCGGAAACTGTGGCTTGCCGCATTGTCATGATAATGCGGTGCATACTCGTCCCATCGTTGCACGTTCTGCATGCGTGTCATCTTGCGGATAAACGTTCCGTTATACATCAAATTCCTCCTTGGTTCAGTCGCTCCCACGAGTCATCGTGACAGACGATGTAAAGCATATCGCTCGCCTGAAGCGGTGTATCGAGCACCGTCGCGTAATCGAGACGGTCGTTGACGGCGATTAACGTGACGCCTTGATGCAACAAGCTTTCCGCAGCGTCCCGGATGGTCGTCCATTCCGGTTTCGGCGCGAGCGCCTGGATGTTGCCGCCTGACTGTTTACTAAGCAGCTGACGGAAAATCGATGTCGTCCCCGGCTGCAGCGTCGCTTTCGCCATGAGGAGTGACACCGAGTCGTTCGCGAGAATAAAGTCGTCGATTCGGACGTGTTTGAATTTCGAGATGTTCCGTTCTTCGCACACCTCGACGACCGTATGCAAATCGACGCCGCGTTCAGACGAGAGCGCTTCGACCGCCGAGGCGATGAGGAGCGACTTGCCGTCGGCGAGGAGCGTCTCCGTGATGCGGGCATCCGCGAAGATGGCGACCCGGCGCGCCTTTAAAATATTGGCCTGCAAGAGCACGGACTCGTCCGACGCGTCACCGTGGACGAAGTGGACGTGATCGTGGTCGTACGGTTCTTGCTTCAACTGATCGATTAAGACGATCTCGGCCTTTGGCTCATAGACGAGCACTTCATCAATTGCCTTTTTCGTCTTCGGCGACCAGCCGATATAGACGTAATGCCCTTCTCCTCGATACACTAACTTCCCCTCCCGTTTTAACCGTTGAAACGTCGCACCGACTTCAACGAGTTTTCCAATCAACGCCCCGATAATCCCGATCCCGAACAGGAACAAGAAAATCCCGAGCCAACGTCCCGCGACCGATGTCGGAAAAAAGTCACCGTATCCGACGGTCGTGAGCGTCGTCATTGTCCACCAAAACGAGTCGAACATCGACGGGAACGTCTCGGGCTCGAGCACAAACCCGAGGACGGTACCGGTCAAGATGATGCCTAGCGATGCCAAGACGACGTTCAAAAACGATAATTTCGATAATCCGCGCCAGACACGAAAAAAGATATGCACAGAAAATTCCCTCCTTTTCCTATATACTAGAGACAACTTACTTGATTTACGAAACCACGTTACGTTCGGTTCCGTATAGAAAGAAAAAAGAAAGGACGACGTCATGAACTCAATCGTTTTAGAATATCGACTTTATAAAAATGAGCTTTCCTTCGAGCCACTCTACCATTATACATCGCTCGGCCTCGATGAAGTACTCGCCCGCCGCGAATGCGAATTTTTCGTCAAGGACGGCATGACCTACAAACAGCGCTCCTCGGCGCTCGAAGGCGAGCAATACTTCTTGATTTACGTCGACCGCTACACGGAAGGCCCCGTCGACAAACACGAGACGAGCGACATCAAAGTTGAGATTCGCACGCTCGACGACCGCTTCGACAATCCGATGCTCGAGGCGTATTACGTCGACCGCCATCTCGACGCGCTCGCCATGCTCGGCAGCCAGTACTTGTACGTCGCCGGCAAAGAATATGAACGTGACTCGGCCGAGGCGGACGAAGATCGTGGCGTCTATGTCATTTACGTCACCCCTACAGGTTATACATTGGAGGAATCAACATGAAGACAAGCAAAAAAATCTTGAGCAGTCTGTCAGCCGCGGTATTAACCGCTTCACTCGCGGCGTGTGGCACCGACGAAACCGAACAAGCAACGTTACCGGAAGAACCGACGGGCTATGAGTGCGACGATTGGGACTGGGATGATGAGACGGAGTCATATTACTGTGACGACGAGCGCTCCCCTCACTTCGGGAGCTTCTTCTTACTCGGTAGCTTGTTCAATTCAAAGAGTGCATTGAAGAACTCCTCGTCTTATAAGAATTACCGTTCGAATGGCGGCGCCAACAGCATCACCCCGAACAAATCAAACTCAAGTTCCAAATCGGGACTCGGGAGCGGCTCACGAGGCGGCTTCGGGGGATGAAACGGGACGCATTATTCGGCCAAATCCCTTTCTTTTGGCCTGACTTGAACGACGAAGAATACGCCCTTTACGACTGTCTCTCCATGTCGGATGACGCGGTGAGGCAGATTCGAAAGGCGACGCGTGACGTCGATGCGATTTTTCGTAAGACGAACCGGCTGTTGCGAACGCTCCCGGACGATACGCTCCGCTTGCTCGGTTATCCCGAGGCGAGCTTGCCGTTCCTTCGGGACAAGGCGCTGCCGCAAGAGACGGTGATTGGCCGCTATGACTGGATTGTCAAAGACGGCACCATCAAATTGATGGAGTTCAATGCCGACACGCCGACGTTCATCAAAGAACTGTTCGATGTGAACGGCTATGTGACGACAGAATTCGGACTCGATGACCCGAACGCGACGTCGACCGACGAGCTCAAGACCGAACTTCGAAAAGCCGTCATCGCGGCGTGGCAACGACTCGGCCGGGACGGGACACCGAAAATCGTCTTCACGGCCCACGATGACAACATCGAGGACAAATGGACGACGCGTTTCCTCCAAGAGACGCTCGACTTGCCGTCGGAGTTCGTCCCGCTCGACCGTTTGCTCGTCGATACGGACGGCGTGTTCACACCGTCCGGGGAGCGGATTGACGTCTTGTATCGTCAGACGTACCCGATTGAACATCTGATCGACGACCGGGCACCCGATGGCGATTTAATCGGCATCCGCCTGCTCGAACTGAACGCGGCCAAACACGTCTCGCTCCTCAATCCGCTCTCGGCGTTTCTCATGCAGTCCAAAGGCGTCCAAGCGCTCATTTGGGAACTGTATGAGGCCGATACATATTTCGACGAAGCGGAGCGTTCTATCATCGAGACGTATTTTTTACCGACGTATCTCGAGGCCGAGCCGTTTATCGGCAAGAGCGCATACGTACAAAAGCCCGCCTTCGGCCGGGAAGGCGACTCGGTCATCCTATATGACCAAGCCGGTGTCCCGTTCCATAAAGAGGCGCTCCAGACGTACGCGGACGAGACGGCGGTGTATCAACAGTTCATCGAGCTGCCGACCCGTCTGACGAACACGGTCAACGGTCCGCTTGAGACGCACTATATGGTCGGCTGTTTTTGCTTGAACGGCCATCCGTCCGCTCTCGGTGTCCGCGCCGGCAGCATGATCACGAACAACCAGTCTTACTACTTAGCCATCGGCACAACAAAGGAGAATAACTTATGACGTTCATCACGCTCGATTCCATCTTGAGCTTCCTCGCTCACCTCGGCACAGGGTTTGGCCTGATTTTAGCCGGACTTGTCGTCTTCGCCCTTACGACGAAGTATTCGGAACGTAAATTGATTAAAGAAGGTAACGTCGCCGTCGCCTTGAAACTTTGGGGAAAAGCGATTGGACTCGCCATCGTCATCTACACGGTGTGGGCGAACAGCGTTAACTTGCTCGATGCCTTCATCTGGGGACTCGTCGGGATTCTCGCTCAAGTGCTCGCCTTCTGGACGTTTGAATACGTCCTGACGCCAGGCGTGAACTTAGAGAAAGAAGTCGAGAACGGCAACCTCGCCATCGGGATCAGTCTTTTCTCCGCCTCACTCGTCGTCGGCATCATCGTCGCCGCGAGCTTGACGTACTAATCAAACAGCCCATGCGCTCAGGATTGAGGCATGGGCTGTACTTGTAGAGGAAGAATAAAACGTCTACACGCAGACTGACTTGGGCTTTGCTCATTTGTTTCGCAAATGAACGTCCTCAAGATGTCGCCTTTATTCAAATAACCGGCAATCATTATCAAGAGAGGCATGCTTTAAACGCCATTGATGATGACGACTTTTCTACAACCCACATCATCATATTAGATAACGCCCCAAAGAAGAGCTTTACCCTTCAAACGTTAAAACAACATGGGCAAGTTCTCGACACCATTCATTAATCTGAAATCAAAATTGAGGCAAGGGGGAGAAAGATGTCAAAACGTGGACTCGTACTATTGCTGATGGGCATGCTCATCGTCATCGCGATTTCGGTCACGGCCGGCGTCGGGTATTATCAGGACGAGCAACGAAAACAACCTTTGGCACAGGCGCAACAAAAACTGCATGAGCACATGACCGCCCAAGGCTGGTACACATACGTAGAAGGCAGCACCGTCGTCTTATTTACGAATGAAGACGAGACGATTCTCGGTCTCGGTATCATGAATTCAGATGGAGGCTTCAACGTGTCGACATGGGACACGATTGAAGAAAAACCATTCGATTCGATTCACTTTGGCAATACGACTGATGAATACATCGGGATTCGCTTCAACGAAAAACCGGAAGATGTGTCTTACGTGCGACTGAGCGGTTCGGATTGGAGCGAGACATACACCGTGAACGACCCTCGAGGCGAAGGGTACGTCATGTCTTATTTGATCACGCTCGGTGAATCACAACGGGGTAGATTCGAGACACTTGAGACGCTCGACGGCGACAGAAATGTGCTTCATTCTGAACAATTATAAAAACCGCAAACCGATGACCGGTCTGCGGTGATGTGACGACTGTTTTGGCAGTCGTCTTTTCTTATGCTTTGGCAAGTACGGCCGATGGACCGAAGAACTCATAACGGGCTTGTGGAATCGTTTGGACGACCGTCTCCATCATCGCGGTCGGACCGCACGTGTAGACGTCGTGTCCCTCGACATCAAGTGCTTCGAGTTGTGTCGCACTCATGCAGCCTGATACGTCATCGACGTGTGTGATGAGCTGGAGACCAGCGTTTACGAGTTCATCGAGCTCTTCACCGAGCGGACGGAGGTTCGTGCTGCGAACCGCGTGCAATAACGTGACTGAACGCCCTTGGCCGAGTGCCGTTTTCGCCATGTTGAAGAGCGGTGTGATGCCGATGCCGCCAGCGACGAGTGTGAGCGGACGATCTGTCTCTTCGAGGACAAATTCGCCAGCTGGGGCACTCACTGGAATTTCCGTGCCGACCGTCTGCTCATGGAGCCAGTTTGAGACGAGACCTTCCGCCTTCGGAGCGATCCAGTAGCCGTCTTCTGTCGTCTCGACGACGCTATATTGACGATGGTGCAAGATGTCTTCCCCAGCGATACGGGCTTGGACCGAGATGTATTGACCTGGGATGGCCGTCCCGACGACGCCATCGTTCGCTTTGATCCGGAATCGTTTCACTTCCGGCGTGTCTTCGATCACTTCAGCGACCGTGAACGGTTTGAAACCGATCCATGGCGCATCGGCATACATCTGTTTCTCGAGTGAGATGAAGACGTCGGCGATGACACCATATGCTTTCGCCCACGCGTCAATGATGTCCGGCGTGGCTGCTTCACCGAGCACGTCTTGAATCGCGCCGAGTAAGTTCTCGCCGACAATCGGATAATGTTCCGGACGGATGTTCAAGCTCTTATGTTTATGAAGCGCCGGTTGGATGGCTGGAAGAATCGCTTCGAGACGATCGATATGGACGGCTGCCGCGTAGACAGCGTTGGCGAGCGCCTCTGGCTGACGACCGCGTTTTTGGTTCGTATGGTTGAAGAAGTGGCGGACTTCTGGGTTGTTTTCGAACATGCGCTTATAGAAGTGACTCGTGATGGCAACGCCGTGGTCTTTCAAGACCGGTGCGGTTGCTTTGACGATATCCATGGTTTGTTGATCTAACATATTGTTTCCCCCTTTTTGAAAGTACACGTCCATTATGTGAGGTAAGTCACTTCAAAAGCAATATATAAAATACTTGTTTAGACACAAGTTCAAATTTCCGCCTTGAATCCGCCACGCTTTTTTCACATCTTCCATCGTCGCGCTTTCGTCAGATGTCTTGTACAATGAACGGATGAAGAGGTGAAACATCATGCGGCTCACGCAAACGTGCGATTACGCACTCCGAACACTCATGTATAGCGCCACGTTCTCCCATCGTCTCGTAACGATTCAAGAAGTGGCGGACCAATATCAGATTTCAAAGAATCACGTCATGAAAGTCGTCTATGAGCTCGGCAAGCACGGTTATCTCGAATCGGTGCGTGGCCGTGGTGGCGGCTTCCGGCTCGCCCGACCGATGGAGGACATCAACGTCGGCGACGTCGTCCGGACGATGGAACCGTTCGAGCTCGTCGAATGTTTCGGCGAAGGACGATGTGTCATCGCGCCCGCATGCGATTTGCGGAGCGTCTTGAACGAGGCGATGCTCGCCTTCCTGCACGTGCTCGACCGCTACACAATCGCCGACCTCGTCGCCAACCGGACGAACGAACTCGCCATGTTGCTAGGCATACAAAGAGGCTGGGACATAACTAGCCGGCTTTAAAGCTTTTTAATAAAAAGAGGGGTCCGGTCACCGATTTTCGGTGGCCGGACCCCTTCTTTGCACTTCCCCCGATGCCTTTGGCGATGAACTTCCGTAGGTTCACCGCCATGAGGGCGAAGCCGAGCTCGCGTTTCACGCGCTGTTTTCCCCTGACGGAGAAGCGGGTGAAACCCAAATTGGCCTTCAGATATCCAAAAACTGGTTCCACGTCCGTCTTACGTCGGGCGTAGAGGGCACCGGTTTTCTCATCCGAAAGCAGCGTTCTCATCATATGTTTTTGTTCTTCCCAGGCCCCGTTCACGCTGACCTGGCGGTGTCTCCCCGGTTCGGCCTTCGTGCACGACTCTCGGAACGGGCAGCCGTCGCAGCTCTCGCACTCGTACACACGGAAGTCGCGGGTGAAGCCGTCCCGGTCGGTCCTTTGGGACTCATGGCTGAACGGGAGCCGTCTCCCGTCCGGGCACGTGAACGTGTCGGTCTCGCCATCGTACGCCCAGTTCGCGATGTTGAACGGGTCCTCGCGCCATTTCTTCTTCTGTTCCTTCCGGTACATCGTGTGCGGGATCAAGGGCAGGCGCCCCCGGCGCTCGAGGATGTCTGTGTAGTTCGGCTGGCTCCCGTATCCCGCGTCGGCGACGATATGGGCGGGCAGGTCGAGGAACGTTTCGACCTCGTCGAGGAACGGGATCAACGTCTTCATGTCGGTCGGGTTCGGATAGACGTCATAGGCGAGCGTGTACTGACCTTCGGTTGCGATCTGGACGTTGTAGCCGGGCTTCAGTTGGCCGTTCTTCATGTGATCTTCTTTCATCCGCATGAACGTCGCGTCCCTGTCGGTCTTCGAGTAACTGTTCCGTGTGCCGAAGATGGCCATGTGCTCCTCATATCGGCGTTTCCGGGCGGCGAAATCGGCGGCCTGTTTGTGGAGACGACGGGGCACCTTCCGTTCCGCACGCAATCGTTTCCGTTCGGCGACGTCGGTCGTCGAGGCGATCTCTTCGTCGATGGCCTCGATTTTTTCTTCGAGTCGTGCGGCAACCTGTTCGAGTTCTTGGACCGAGAGCGCGTCCGGGCTCTCCCGTTCGATTTCGGGGATGACCTGGTCGGCCATCAGTTCGTCGTACAGTTGGTTCGACTTCTCGACGAGCGCGGCGCTGTATCGCTCGATCGCCCTCCGCCAGACGAACGTATAACGGTTGGCGTTCGCCTCGATCTTCGTGCCGTCGATGAAGATCGCCTCCTCGTCGATCTCGCCGGTCTCGACGAGATGGCATCTGAAGGCGACGAACGCGGCCTTCAGGATCGGGGCGACGGCCGGGTGGACACGGAAACGGTTGATCGTCCGATAACTCGGCTCGTGGCCCTGGGCGAGCCACATCATCCGAAGGCTGTCCTTGAGTAGGCCTTCGATCTTTCGGCCCGAGAAAGCGGACTGCGTGTAGGCGCAAAGGACGATCTTCATCATCATGCGTGGATGATAGGCCGGGCAGCCCGTCGTTCGCCAGAACGGCTCGAAGGCCTCGTCGGGGATCTGTTCGACGAGATCGTGGACGGCGAAGGCGATATCGTTTTCCTGGAGACGGACTTCTAAATCTAGGGGCAAAACCAATTGGTTCATGGTATACTCTTTGTACATGGGGGCACCTCCAAAGTTATGGTTTGGTCACTTTAACTTTATCAAAGGTCGCCCCTATCTGTTTAGTCCAAAATGTGTGCACGAACCCATAAAAATGACAAGAGGCCCCCGGGAGCGAACAAGTCGCTCCCGGGGGCCTCTTTGTTATAAATCTACTGAGTTATGTCCCAGCCTCTTTGTATGTCGGTATGATGTTTGCATGTCATCCCCACCAACGCTTCATAATTTTCTTCACGTATAACTCAGGAGAAGTATATTCCAGGAAATGATATAAACAATTGTTCAAATCAATCTCGAGGCTTTCATCAAGTTCATTCCCGTCCTCATCGTACAACTCGAAGTGTCCATACTTCCAGTCATCATATGCGTCTTGAAGCAAATCGTGATAAGATATCCAATCCCTTCCGAAATTTGAGATGAAAGTCGGTTTCCATTGATTAATATGGATGTTGTGCAACAACTCCTCAAATGGAGACGAGTACCATTCTTTTTCTCCAAGGTTTTTTACGATGGTTTGAAACACTTCCTTCGTCATCGGCTCAACGTCCCCAGAATAGTCATAGCTGACTTTATTGAATTGGTAGGGGTGTGGAAACGACTCTACTGTTTTGACCCATTGATACGGAGGATATTTCTCGATGAGGTCCCCTAACAGTTTAGAAATGACCAAATTGACCTCCTGCTCGTCCAATCGTTTCATCCTCTCACTTATGTTAGCCGTGTAACCAATTATAGCGGTTTCAACTTCGCCTCGATTTCAGCTCGTCGCGGCTCGAGAAACGGCGGCAGCGCCAAGCGTTCCCCGAGTGACTCGACCGGCTCATCGGTCGCAAAGCCCGGCCCGTCCGTCGCGAGTTCCACTAAAATCCCGCTCGGCTCACGGAAATAAATCGATTTGAAATAATAACGGTCGATCAGGCCCGAATGACTGATGCCGAATGAATCGAGCCGCTCGACCCAACGCGCCATCTCGTCGTCATCCTCGACGCGGATCGCGATGTGGTGGACACTGCCTCGTCCTGGACGCTCCGACGGTAAATCTGGACGGTCGACGAGATGAATCTCGGTCGCCACACCCCCGTCCCCCGTCTCGAACACACGAACCGATTGGCCGTTCCGTTCGAACTCGGACGTGAACCGATAACCAAGCACGTCCGTCAGTACCCGCTCCGTCTTCTCAATTCGCCGCACCGTCCACTCGCTAAATCCGAGGCCGAAGACGGCGACGTCTGCCGGCACCGGTCCGTTTTTCCGCGGCGTCCCTGATCCG
The DNA here is from genome assembly GCF_018617975.1 of Exiguobacterium sp. s21. NCBI lineage: Bacteria > Bacillati > Bacillota > Bacilli > Caryophanales > Exiguobacterium > Exiguobacterium sp. s21. Next base: position 106,257 of record NZ_JACSLF010000003.1, read on the forward strand.
CCCTCGACGAGACAGAGCCGTTGCCCCTCCTCGTCCTCGAAGTAAAGCGTCGGACGACCGAGCACTTCCTCGACCGGATCATGGAGTACATCGAATTCGAAAAATCGCTCAAGCCAGTACGACAATGCCCCGTCCGGCACCCGAAGCGCTGTCCGCGAGATGCTGCTCGACCCTTTATACGTTTGCCCGAGAAAAGGCAGCTCGAAGAACGTCAAATCCGTCCCCGGTGTCCCCGATTCATCTGCGTAAAACAAGTGATACATTGATGGATCGTCTTGGTTGACCGTCTTTTTGACAAGTCGCATCCCGAGTACCTCCGCATAGAATCGCAAGTTCTTCAACGCGTCCCCTGTCATCGCCGATACGTGATGTTGTCCTAAAATCGCCTTCATCCGACTTCTCCCCTTTCAACTTTGATTATATTGTACCATCCACAAATAAGTAAAGTTAGCTTTACATTAAGTAAAGTTTACTTACAATGAAGATAGAAACAAGAAATGAGGTGGCGGCATGCCATTAATCAATCGCGTCAAAGAGTTGCGGGCCCGGCATCAATTGACCCAAGGCGACTTGGCAGCCAAGGTCGGTGTGACGAGACAGACGATCATCTCGCTCGAAAAGGGGAGCTACACCCCGTCGCTTCTGCTGGCGATGCAAATCGCCCGCGTGTTCGAGGAACCGGTCGAATCTATTTTCACAATCGAGGAGGAAACAAATTGAAACACGTCGTCATCCAATCCATCTCCAGCATCATCTTGTATGTCCTGATGGCTTTTCTGTTCAGTTCGTTCTTGTCTAACGTGTCGACCGTCATCGAGACCGACCGATTCGAGATTGAGTTTAACCTGTTACCGCTCTTGCTGTTAGTCGGCTTCTTTATCATTTGGACAATCTATTCGTTCAAGACACGCCCGAACCAAAACTTAAGCTTCGGCCAATGGTCGGTCCGGATGACGGAATTTAGCGAAGTCGACGAGCGGGAACAGATTATCACGGCGAAAGCGACGAAAGCGGCCTACGTCTCATTCGGGATCACCGTACCGCTCCTCATGGCGTCGTTCATGTTTTATCCGCTGTTCGAGAACGCGCTCCCAGCCTATCCGATTTACGCGCTCGCCTCGACACTGATCATCTCGACACTCGTCTATATGACGACTTGGATCCGCGCCTATACCCGTTAAGGAATTCACCTCGAATTCCTTTTTTTGTGTCGATTTTTCGTCGAGTCGTTCCCTACGATTGCGAATTCGGTCACGTCGTGCTTATATATAACTAAACGGTTATATACTAAATGTATTGAAGGGGTCTTTCATCGTGAAAACCATCGATTTGACGACCGGTCAGGTTCAACGCGTCATCGTGGCGCTTGCCCTCCCGCTCGTCGGCAGTTCGCTTTTACAGTTCACGTATAGTCTCGTCGATATGTTCTGGGTCGGTGCGCTCGGTAGCGACGCCGTCGCCAGCATCGGCGCGGCCAGCTTTTATATCATGCTCGGTCAGGCGATTCAATCCCTTATCGTCGTCGGCGCCGGCATCAAAGTGTCGCAAGCCGTCGGACGGCGGGATCAGGCGTTGATTCAGCGCTACGTCCGGGCCGGGAGGCGGATGAACCTTGGTCTCGGCCTGTTATTCGTCACCGTCCTCGCCGCGTTCGGCCAGGCGCTTATCGGCTTTTTGAACATGGACGCACCGGCTGTCGAACGATTGGCTTACAGCTATTTGCTCGTCAGTGCACCGATGCTCGTGTTCTCGTTCTTCAACTTGCTGTTCGCCCGTCTGTTCAGTGCCTATGGCAATACGACGACGGCGATGCGTATCAACGCGACCGGGGTCACCCTCAATATGATCCTGTCACCGCTCTTCATCTATCCGCTCGGACTCGGCGTCGTCGGAGCCGGTCTCGCGACGCTCGTCGCGAACGTCGTCATGTTCGGTTTCTTCTGGCACCGGGCCCGCGCTTTGTTCGATTGGGAAGAGACGGTCGAACCAAATCGCACGGACTATAGAGAAATTCTTCGCCTCGGTTTCCCGATGGCGACCCAGCGCGTCTTGTTCACGGTCATCAGCATTTTCCTCGCCCGCATGATCGGCTCATACGGGACCGAAGCGATCGCGGCCCAGCGCATCGGGCTTCAAATCGAGTCGATCGCCTATATGATGATTGGTGGACTGAACGGTGCCATCGCAAGTTACACGGGGCAAAATCTCGGCGCCCGCAAAGTGGACCGGGTCCATGAAGGCTACCGGGTGACGACACGACTCGGTGTCTTGTATACCGGGCTGATCACCCTCGTGTTTTTATTCGTACCGGACGTCCTAATCGGGCTGTTCGTCGATGATCCGAGAACAATCGAAATCGGCGCGAGTTATTTACGGATCATCGGAATCTCGCTCATCTTCGCCTCCTTCGAGATGATCGGGAACGGTTATTTCTCGGGGCTCGGACTCCCTAAAATCCCAGCGACGATCTCGATCGTCTTCACCGTCGCCCGCATCCCGCTCGCGCTTGCCCTCGAGCCCTATCTCGGTCTCGATGCCATCTGGTGGAGCATCGCCATCTCAAGCATCGTCAAAGGGCTCGTCTCCGTACTCTATGTCCGACTAATGAAAAAGGAAGTGAGTTCCCTTGCAGAAGCAATTTAATCAACTAACCAAACAACTGTTGCACGGGCGTTTCGCCATCGAGCGTGAAATGCTCCGCGTGACACCTGAAGGGACGCTCGCCGTAACGAAGCATCCGGCAGGACTCGGTGACAAGGCGACGCACCCGTATATTACGACCGACTTCTCGGAAAGTCAGATCGAGCTGATTACCCCGACGTTTCCGACCGTCGAAGCGGCGCACAATTTCTTAGAGACACTGTACGACATCACGGCACTGAACATCGGCGATGAACGGCTTTGGCCACAGTCGATGCCGTGCGCGCTTCCGGACGGTGGGGTCATCCCGCTCGCGGATTTCGGCAATTCAGGACTCGAGGCCGGCCGCTATCGGGAACACCTGCTCCAAAAATACGGGGCGAAGAAACAGCTCATCTCGGGCATCCATTTCAACTTCTCGTTCGCAGACGAGTTGATTGCCGCCCTCTATGAAGGATCGCCGGAACGCTACGACCGTTTCAAGAACGACCTTTATTTAAAACTCGTCCGCAACTATTTACGGACGCGTTGGCTCGTCGTCTATCTGTTAGGCGGGACACCGGCTGTCCATACGAGCTATGAAGAACGTTGCGTCAGTCAAATGCAGGCACTCAGCGAGGACGTGTATTCGAATACGACGGCGTTGTCGTACCGGAATAGTGACTGCGGCTACACGAATGTCGAGCCGCTCTATCCGGACTATTCAACACTCTCAGACTACACCGCGAGCGTGCGTCGCTTCATCGTTCAAGGCGACATCGCCAACCCGAACGAGCTCTACTCTCCGATTCGGTTGAAGACGTCACGAGGAGGCAATGACTTGGAACGACTCGAGACGAACGGCATCGATTACATCGAGATTCGCAATATCGATTTGAACCCGTTCGAGAAGACCGGTATCGCCCTGTCCGATTTGAAGTTCTTGCACGTCTTCTTGCTCTACTTGACGTTGAAAGACGAGACACGATTTGTGGATTGGCAGGCCGAGGCGTTCCACAACCAGCAACGCGTCGCGAAAGAAGGTCTATCGCCAACACTCATGCTGTACCGCAATGGCGAGGCGGTGCCACTTCAGACGTACGCACGCGATTTGCTCGACGAAATTGAAGCGTTCAATGAACGGTACACCCTCGGGTTCGACGATGTCTTCGCCTCTGTCCGGAATCGGATTAACCGTGTCGAGGCGACTTACGCGTCACGCCTCACCTCCGCCATGATGACAGACGGCTATACAAAGTGGTCGCTCCGACAAGCCGAACTGTTCTATCAAGACGCATACGCTAACCGGTTCCGGATGCACGGCTACACGGATATGGAGCTGTCGACGCAGATTTTGATGAAGGCGGCCCTGAAACGCGGCTATGCCGTCGACGTGATTGACCGGGATGATCAGTTCATCCGAATCCGGAACGGCAACCAGACCGAGTACGTCAAACAAGCGACGAAGACGTCGAAAGACAACTACGTGTCGGTCCTCATGATGGAAAATAAGACGGTGACGAAACACGTGCTCGCCGAACATGGCATCCGCGTTCCGGGAGGAATCGAACTCCGCAGTGAAGCCGATTTACAGGACGCCTGGACTATGTTCGCGAATGAACCAATCGTCTTGAAACCAAAATCGACGAACTTCGGGATCGGCATTCACATCTTCAAGGACGGGACGACGTTCGAGGAGGCGCTCGAGGCGTTTCGTCACGCTCTTGCGTTTGACGACGTCGTCCTGCTCGAGACGTTCCTACCCGGGAAAGAATATCGTTTCCTCGTCATCGGTGACGAGGTCGCAGGCATTTTACACCGTATCCCGGCGAACGTGACCGGGGACGGCGTATCGACGATTCGTGAACTCGTCGCCAAAAAGAATGAGGATCCGCTCCGCGGGAAAGGCTATAAGACACCGCTCGAAAAAATTGACATCGATGACATCGTCGTCGCGTTCCTGCGTCCACAAGGCAAGACGCCAGACAGTGTCCTCGCCGATGGCGAACTCGTCTTCCTTCGTGAGAACTCGAACATCAGCACGGGCGGTGACAGTATCGACTATACAGACCAGATTTCCGATTCATACAAACGGATCGCGGTCGAGTCAGCCCGAGCGATTGGCGCGACGATATGCGGCGTCGACATGATGATTCCGTCGCTCGCGCGTGAAGGTGACTACGGCATCATCGAGCTGAACTTCAATCCGGCCATCCATATCCACGCCTTCCCGTACGAAGGCAAGGAACGACCGATCGGCGAGACCGTGCTCGATTTGTTATTTGACGGAAGAGGTTGAAGAGGTCCATGAATCGGGAATAGAGACTACATTGATCAGACAGATGTATCTTCTTTCTCGAGAAAGGGGTCTTTCTAATGGAAAAAGTGAAATCTCAAATCGAAGGCAAAACATTAGTCGTCGAACGCAGTTTTAACGCGCCGCGTGCGCTCGTGTTTGAGGCATTCTCAACACCAGCCCACCTCGAAGCATGGTGGGGACCGGCCGGATGGAAGACAGAGGTTCGTACGTTCGAGTTCGAACCAGGTGGCACATGGCATTACAAAATGACGTGTGTCGACAAGGAGCAGGGTGACTATTACGGTATGGAGTCATGGGGGAAATCGACGTTCCTCGAAATCGATCCGCACCGAAAAATCGTCTATACGGACGCATTTTCGGACGCGGACGGACACGTCAATCCCGAACTTCCCGTCATGACGATCACGAACGAGTTTGTCGACATCCCGAACGGCACACTGTTCATCAGCCGCTCCGAATTCACGGACGCCGAGTCGCTCCAGCAAGTCGTCGAGATGGGGGCCGTCGAAGGCTTCTCTTCGCAACTCGAACGGCTCGACGCCATCATCTCTCGATAACAACAAGCACCGTCCCTCTCGAGGCACGGTGCTTGTTTGTCGTCAAAATAAAAAGTAACTGACAATCAAAATCAACGTGAAAATGAAAACCATCCCGATGGCGAGCGCGACAAGGCTCATCTTCGCCGATTTGAACTGCTGAGAGTTGATCGTATGCACCTTTTTCAAATACGACCGGGTCCCGACGAGGATCGTCGCGATCCCAAAGATGATCGACAAGATGCCGATCGCCGTAATCAATTGGTGCTCGGCCCCGTTCAAATTTTCACTTCGATAGTAGTGGAAGTTCGTCACGAGAAAGCCGATTCCGATGACCGTGATGGCCGTCCGAATCCAGGCGAGGAACGTCCGCTCATTGGCGAGATGTTGCTGGATGTACTGCGAATCGACCGTCTTCTCTAAATCTAGTTTCACCGATATCCCTTCTTTCTAGCTCATCATTGCTCTAATTGTTCGAATAATCGATTGAGTTGATGTTCATCAATCTCTCCATACGCATCCCCGATACTGATCTCGGTCGAACAATAGTCGTCATGTGATACGAGATAGCCCGTGACGCCGACCCCTGTCGTCTCTTGAACGGATTGAATCCGTGCCGCGACCGCTTCGTCGTCCCCTTCGAGATGAAGATGGAACATGTTCGTCACCGGGACTTCCGGTGTCGTCCACACTCCGTCGAGCGCATTGAAGCGGCGCGCCAGTTCCTTCGTCTGCTCGACATACATCCCCATTCGGTCTTTCCGTAGCTCGTAGTAATAGTCAGCCGGGATGATGTACGGGTACAGTCCAATCAAGTCACCGCCGTACCGCCGTTTCCATATTCTCGCCTCGTCACAGAACGGTTTAGGTCCTGCTAAGATGGCACCTGCAATACCGCCGATGCCTTTATAGAATGAGACGTAGACGCTATCGAACAACGCACATACTTCCTCCGCTGTCTTCTCATAATATGGGAGCGTCTCGAGGAGGCGCGCTCCATCTAGATGCAGACGAATCCCTCGCTCCTGGCACAAATGACTAATCGCCTCAAGTTCAGTAAATGACGGTAAGTAACCGCCGAGTTCCCGTTGTGGTAACTCAATCAACAGGCAGGCGACATCCGGTAACGCCTTCACTTCGTCGAGCGTCATCAACCGGTCGTCATCCCCAAGCAAAATCGGTTCGAGGTGATGCAACTCCTTCAACCCGTCCTGTTCGTGAATCTCCAAGTGACAGAGCGGATGATAGGCGACGTTTCGATTTTCGGTCTCGTCCGCCCAAATCCGTAAGGCGATTTGTTGTGCCATCGTGCCGCTCGGGAAGAAAATCGCATCCTCCATACCCAGTTCTTGCGCCATTTTTTGCTCGAACCGCATGATGACCTCGCCTGTCCCATAGTGGTCGCTCACCTGATTCGGGTCGACCTCAGCGAACGCCTGTTGCAAGACGCCGACAGTTCGTTTCCCGTGACCGCTCAGTTGATGTGACGTCTGTTGATACGATGTCCGTAAATCCATGTCATCCCCTCCACAAGAAGCCCCCTGTCCATAGACAGGAGGCCATCAGTTAGTCGCGCATGCGGACGATTAATTTGCCGCGTACTTTTCGTGTTTGTAGCTGTTCCAAGCCATCTTTTAACTGTTCAAATGGCAAAACGTCCGTAACGAGGTCGTTCAATTCACCCGCCTCGAGTAGCTTCATCATCTCTTCGGCCATATACGACAAGTTACGGATGGCCCGCTCGTTCTCACTCGCATGGGCCGCACCGAGGGCGACTTCATGAATCGACGGCGACAGCGTGAACCCTTTCATGTTCGACATGTCAGGTGGACCGGCGATATAAGCGAGCTGTCCACTGAACGCGAGCCGGTCGAGGTCCGCCGTCGCCACGTCACGTCCGACCGTGTTCAAAATCAGGTCGACCCCACGACCGTCCGTGTGCTCCATGATTTTCTCCGTCACGTCCTCGACGTTATAGTCGATGGCGACGTCGGCACCGAGTGATGTGACCCAGTCAAAGTTCTCCGGTGATGCCGTCGTGAACACTTTAAGCCCAAGTTTTTTGGCAAGTTGAATCGCGTAACCGCCGACCCCGCCCGCTCCGGCGTGGACGAGAATCGTCTCTTTGTCGCGTGTGTTCAACTTCTGCATGATGGCCTCATACGCCGTCATGCCGGCACAGAGGATCGCCGCAGCGGCCTCGTCGCTCACGTCCGGCGGAACGACGGCGCAAGCGCGCGCATCGACGACCGCATACTCGGCGAAACCGCCGTTGTTTCCAAGGCTCGTATGGACGGCGACACGTGAACCGGTAATGATATTGGCGATGCTCGAACCGACTTCGACGACTTCCCCGACCAGGTCGACGCCGAGAATGTGTGGGTACGACCAGTTCGGGTTGCCGTTCGTGCCGACTTTATAGTCGACCGGGTTCAAGGCGACCGCTTCGACTTTGATGAGCAGTTCGCCCGCATCTGGTGTCGGTCGCTCCACCTCACCGATGTATAGATGTTCTAATCCAGGTTGATCAAGTAGCCAAGCCTTCATGCTCAATACGCTCCTTCCGAATACGTCAGTTCATAAAAATGCGAGTAGATTTCGACGAGGTTGCCGAACGGGTCTTCACAATACACCATCCGGTACGGTTTATCGCCCGGGTAATATTCCCGGATTGGCATCCGTTGTTTTCCGCCATGGGCGACGATTTTCTCAACGAGCCCTTCGATGTCCGGGTCTTGAACACAATAGTGGAAAATACCCGTCTTCCAAAACTCGAAATTATTCTCCGGCTTCTCATTGTTTGGGAACTCGAACAGCTCGATGCCAATCTTATCACCCGTCGACATGTGGGCGATTCTGAAGCTGCCCCAGCCCGGTCCGAATACGTCCGTGCACATGACACCGATCGGCGAGTCGTCCTCGACGACGTCCGATGGTTGCATGATGGTGTACCAGCCCATCACGTCCTCATAAAATTTAACTGCTTCGGTCACACTCGGGACCGATAGCCCGATATGTGAGAATGTACGTGGATATGTCACTGTCATCTGCTCCTTTTTGTTTGCTCAATTTGATGGATAACGATACGATACCTTCATCGAAGCAATAAAAAAAGTACGCACATTCAAGTAACTACCCGAAAGCGAGGCGAATTGAACATGACGACCCCGTTCCCTGTCAATAAGGCGCTCGACATCATCGGCGGTAAATGGCGGCCTCAGGTGTACTGTACGCTCGAGAACGGCCCGCGCCGCTTCTCAGAGATTCAACGCGCCATCCCTGACGTCAGCCGCAAGGTGTTGACCGACCAACTCCGTGAACTCGAACAACTTGGCATGGTCCGCCGCATCGACTATTCGACCGAGAAACAGCTGCACGTCGAATATTCGCTCACCGAGGAAGCGTTCAGCCTACAACCGGCGATGAAGGCGCTCTGCTCTTGGGGCGAGACACACGACGAATAAACCCTCGCCATCCGGCGAGGGTTTTGTCATGCGGCGAATAGACTGATGAGGTTTCCATCCGGGTCGATGACGATGGCATAACGTTGTCCCCAAAACGCATCCCACGGTTCGCGATGTGAGGCATAGCCGTGCCCGACAATCGCTTCATAGCACGCATCCAGTTCATCCCGACTGTCGCACAAGAAGGCGAGTTCGATCCGGTGCCCCGTCGCCGGTTTCCATTCCCCATACACCGATTCGGCCACTTCGACCGTATCGAAGGCGAGCCGGACACCGCCGTCATCGACCTCGACGTGCGCTTCCCCATCCATCGCATCCGAGATCGACAGGCCGAGCAAACGGTAAAAATCGAGCGCCCGTTTCATGTCTTCGACGACGATGCCAATCATATCTAGCTTGATTCCCATGTGATCACCTCATTTTCCAAGTTGGTGGTGCTATGATGAGTGTAGCATTACATATTGCTTGTGAAACGAGGAAATTCAAATGACCCATCAATTCGCTGTCCTGACCCAGCCACAGGCGGAAACGATCGCCTACACGTGGCACTACGAAGGCGAGTATGCATTTTATGATATGGAGGCCGATCAGGACGATTTAGCCGAATTTTTAGACGCCGAACAGCGCGGACAGTCGGTGTTCGCCATCACCTCAGACGAGGAATTGGTCGGCTTCGTGAGCGTCGCGCAACCGGATGATGAAACGGTCGATATCGGGCTCGGCATGAAGCCCGATTTGACCGGGAACGGGAGCGGACGAGCGTTCGTCACATCGATTCTCGACTTCGTCAAAGCGACGTACTCACCTCATCGCATCACCTTGTCCGTCGCCGCCTTCAACGTGCGGGCAATCCGTGTCTATGAGGCGTGCGGGTTCACGCAGACCGGTTCGTTTCAACAACCGACGAACGGTAGCACGTTCACCTTCATCCAAATGGAACGTCAAGAAAGTCCTCAGAACCAACCGTTCTGAGGACTTTTCCTATGTGAGCTGCTTCTTTTGGATGTATGACAAGCCGAGCGCCGCTATCAAAATTGTGCCTTTGACGATGTCTTGGGCGTAATATGGCACGTCCCACATCGTCAGTCCGTTCAGCAAAATCCCAATCAAGATGGCACCGATCAACGTACCGACGACGTTCGGTCGTCCGGTCCCGAAGACGGCGTAGCCGATATAGGCAGCCGCGACGGCGTCCATCAACAGCGGTGCTCCGGCCGATACTTGTCCGGTACCGATGCGCGACGCCAAGATGATGCCGCCGATGGCTGCGAACAGACCACTCAACACATACGCGTACAGCTTGATCCGTGTGACGGCGATGCCGGAGCGGCGGGCCGCCTCGACGTTCGAGCCGACGTAATAAAATTCGCGTCCCGTCTTCGAATACGTCAAAAATAGATGGGCCCCGGCGAAGAAGAGAAGCATCAAGATGGCGACGAACGGGACAGGACCGATCGAACCTTGGCCGATGAAGAGGAACGACGGGATGAATCGTCCCGGTGCCGTCCCTCCTTCAATCGGCATATTGTCGTAGATTGAAAAACCCTTCGTATACGTCAATTGGACCCCATTGATGACGTACATGATGGCGAGCGTCGCGAGCAAATCCGGTAACCGAAACTTGATTGTCACGAGCGCGTTCAACAGTCCGACGAGCACGCCGAGGGCAATCGGGACGAGCAAAGCGACGAGCAGTTCTTGACTATGTAATACGAGACTCGACGCCGCACCGATTGTCGCGAGGCTCGCCGTTGAGCCGACCGATAAGTCGAACCCGCCGACGATGAGCGAGAACGTCACTCCGAGGGCGAGCAGCGAGACGATCGATACGGACTTGATGATGTCGCTGAAGTTCGCGTACGTCAAAAACTGGTCGTTCGTGACGCCGAAGACGGCGATGAGTGCGAGAATCGCGAACAACGTCCCGTATTGACCGATGCCGCTGAAGCGTTTCGTGCGTTGTTTGATGACGAGTTGGGCCATGTTAAACCCCTCCTTTCTGTTGCCAACGGCCGCGGTCGAGCCAAAGCGTCCGGTTGGCGATCAATTCTAGTTCATGCGGTTCACTCGACGTAAAGATGACAGTCTTTCCACTTTTCGCGAGGCGGGTGACGAGTTCATAAATATCCCGTTTCGCCGTCACGTCGACGCCTTTCGTCGGTTCGTCGAGCAGATAGACGTCCCGGTCCTCGAGGAGCCATTTGCTGAGGACAACTTTTTGTTGATTCCCCCCGCTCAGCTCTCGGACCGGTTGCCCGACCTGGTCGTATTTCACACGGAGCGAGGCCAAAACGCGCGTGACTGCGTTCGCCTTCCCTTCGATCGCGAGGACGTTCCGTTCAATCGAATCGTCGAGGAAGAGTCCCTGTTTCCGGCGTTCTTCCGGTACGAGGGCGAACCCGGACCGGACCGCCTGACGCGGTTCGCGAATCTTGATTGGTTTCCCGTCCAACGTCATCTGTTGTTCAACGCCGGAGAGACCGAATAGCGCCTCGATCAACTCCGTCTTCCCGCTCCCGGTGACACCGCCGATGCCGACGACTTCGCCTTTATACGCCGTGAACGGCAAACTCGTCCCGAACGCCGGTAACGTGAGCTCTGCCTGAATCCGCATCTCGGTTTCCGGAACGGCTTTCTCTACCGCTTCTGCCATGTCAGATCCGCTCAAATACGTATGGATATCCCGTTCTGACAACGCCTGAAACGGCCCTTCATAGGCGATACGGCCATCCCGGAGGAACGTCGTCGTCGTGGTGACGCGCGACAGTTCGTCCGACCGATGCGTGATGAGAAGAATGCCGACACCTTCCTCTGCGAGCGACTGCAATAACGTGAGCAGTGACGTCGCATCTTCCGTCGACAAGGCGGCCGTCGGTTCGTCGAGCAAGAGGTAGGCCGCATCACTCGCGAGCGCCCGGGCAATCAAGACACGTTGTTTGACGCTGAGCGGGAATCGTCCGACCGGTTCGGTCACGTCAATCTCTAGTCCGACACGTTCCAAGTAGGTGGCCGCTCGCTGTTTTAGTTCACGAGGACGAATCCGTTCGACCGCCTGCCACGGCACGACGTTTTCATAAATCGGTAACTCGAGATAGAGGGCGTCATCGACTTCTTGCGACACCGTGATGATCCCACGGCGTATCGCCTCGGCCGGTGTGAATGTGACCGGTGTCTCGTCGAGCTCGATCGTCCCGGATGTGGGGATGATGGCGCCACTCAACAGCTTCACGAGCGTGCTCTTCCCGGCCCCGTTCAACCCAAGCAAGCCATGAATCTCGCCACGGCGGAGCGTGAAGCTGACGTCATCGAGCACCGTGACATCACCATAGCGTTTCGTGACGCGTTCAAGCCGTAACATCAGTCCGTCCCTTTCATCCAGTCCGACCAGGCCGCGTCTGATGCGCCCCAGTTCGGGACGTATTGACCGAGGTCGTCCATCGTTACTTTCTCGTCCGGCAAGACGTCGCGGTCGACGAGATATGGGTCGACCGAATGAATCGACGGCGTCTCTTCACCAGCTAATTTTTGATACGCGTAACGGACTTGAATCCGTCCGATTTCAGCCGGATCGGTCGCGGCCGTCACTTTCCACGGGCTACCGTCCTCTTGCATGAGCTGCAAATCTTCATCGCTCAAATCAATCCCATAGACGGCGATCTCATCGCGTCCGGCCTGTTTGATGGCACGGCTCGCACCCTTAGCGAACTCGTCCCACATCGCGAACACGGCATCAATCTCACCTTCCGGATACTTCTTCAAAATTGCTTCCATCTGGCTCTGTGTGTCGAGCGCCGTATTGTTCGTCGCCGAACCAAACTTGGCGACTTCTGTGATACCCGGGTAACGCTTCAAGAACGCATCATAAATCGTGTGGCGACGTTCCATCGGTGTGAAGCCACCAACCCAAATCGTGACGATTTTGCCTTCACCGTCCAAATCTTCGGCGAGTGCCTTGAGTGAACGCCAAGCGAGCGAATAGTCGTCTTGGTCGATGACGGTCACGCCTTCGTTCGTCAAATCGTTGTCGAACGCGACGACTTTGATGCCTTTATCGAGCGCGCGTTGGACCGGTTCTTTCAACGCATCGGCACGGCCATGGTCGATCAAGATGACATCGACGCCTTGCGTCGTCGCCGTATCGACATAGCTCGCCATCTTCGACAGGTCGTTGTCGGCGTTGTACACTTTCACGTTGCCGCCGAACGATTCGACTTGTTCCGTCACCCCGTTGATATACTGCGACGAGAACGTCCCGATCGACATCTGCATGATCAGGGCAATATCGATATCTTTCGGAAGTGTGGCATTCGAGACCGAGACGGGTTTCGTCTCCGGCGTCTTCTCAGCCGGCTTCGATGGGGCCGCTTGTTCGTTCGTGCAACCGACGAGCGCCAAGACGAATGTGAATAGTAAAATTAATAGTTTTTTAGACATGAATTGTTCCCCCTACATGATGTGTGATGGCAGTCTCTGTCGGCTCGAACACACCCGCCTCGGTGATGAGTCCGGTGATGAGGTCCGGTGGGGTGACGTCGAACGCCGGATTGAAGACGGTGATGCCGACGGGTGCCGTCGGTTGACCACCGATATGTGTCACTTCTGACGGGTTCCGCTCCTCGATTTCAATCGTGTCATCCGCCGTCAAATCGAACGTCGAATGCGGCGCCGCGACATAGAACGGAATGCCGTAATGTTTGGCAAGGACGGCGAGCTGCAACGTCCCAATTTTATTGGCGACGTGACCCGTCCGTGTGATACGGTCAGCTCCAACGATGATGGCGTCGACTCGTTTTGACTGAATCGTCCAAGCCGCCATATTGTCGGTGATGAGCGTCACGTCGATATCGGCCCGGTCGAGTTCCCAGACAGTGAGGCGTGCCCCTTGCAGGAGCGGCCGCGTCTCACAGGCGAAGACGTTGAAAGATACGCCCTGTTCTTTTCCGACGTAAAACGGCGCGAGCGCTGTGCCGTATCGCGATGTCGCGATGGCACCGGCGTTGCAGATTGTCAACACGTTCCCCCCGGCCGGCAACACCGTCAGCGCATGCTCGCCGATGGCCCGATATGTATCGACGTCCCGGTCGTACAAAGCGATGGCGCGGCGTTTGATTTCCTCGGCAATCGCCTCAAAGTCGTCCCCGACATTTAAATCAAGGAGCGATTCGATCACGTTTTGCAGATTGACCGCCGTCGGTCTTGTCGCAATCAAGCGGCGTCCAACGAGGTCGAGTCGACGGGTGAAGTCCGGGTCGTCGACTAACCGGCCTGCCTCTTTGGCGAGGACGAACGCCCCGAAGTACGCGATGGCCGGGGCACCACGGACTTGGAGCGTCTCGATGGCATGTTCTGCCTGTTCGAGCGTCTCGATTGTCACGTAACGCTCTTCATGTGGTAACAACGTCTGATCCAATAGGATGAGTTCGTCCGTTTGCGAATTAAAGCGGATGTTTTGGACCGTCATACGCGCACCCCCGACAAAAGCGTCACCAAGTCGTCAATCGATTCGACGCTGTGGCGTTCTTTAATGAGCGCCGTCCCGAGGGCAAGCGCGTCACGTTTTCGTTCGAGCCGCGTCGCTTCCGGCAACGTCTCGAGATCGGCGACACCGGCGAGTCCGACGGCACGGCGAATGAGTTCGCAACCGGCATAGCCGATCGTGTCGCTGAAGATTGTCCGCAACAATTCGTCGACGAAACCGTCCGTATTGAACGGCTCGACGGCTCGCTCAAAGTTGGCCCGGAACGTCTTCTCGAACGTCTCCCACACCGTCAAGACGTCCGTGAAACGTTCGAAGCGTTTGAGCGGGTCATGGAACGTCGACAGCGTCAAATGGGCGATAATTTGGCCCAAATCAAAGCCGAACGGTCCGTAAAATGCGAACTCTGGATCGATGATTTTCGTCTCTTGTTGAGTCGCGAAGATGCTGCCTGTATGTAGGTCACCGTGCAGAAGCGCCTCATGTTTCGTGACAAATCCGACTTTCAGTTTCGTCACCTCGACCTTGAGCGCCTGGTCTTGCCAGAGGCGTTCGACATCTTCTCGAAGCGCCGCCTCGATGTTGTTCGACTCCGCGTCTTTGAACGGGTCGGTGAAGATGAGCTTCTCGGTGATGTCACACAGTTCCGGGTTGTAATAGTCACGTTCAATCCGCTTCTTCGCGATCGGGCCGGCCGCATAATCCGACGTCGCGAACAGCGTCTCGCCTAAAAATTCACCGACATGACGCGCGAGTTCCGGATAGCTCTCCCCTTTCAAATAACCGGTGCGGACAATCTCATAATCAGACAGATCTTCTAAAATCGTGTAGGCGAGCGTCCGGTCGCTACCGAGGACGTCCGGGACGAAACGCGGCGCCACGTTCGCAAACTCACGGAGTGCCAACTGTTCAATCCATGCCCGTTCGAGTGTAAGCGGCCAGCTCTCACCGACGACTTTAGCGTATGGGAGCGCCTGTTTGACGATTAGGCGCTGTTCGCCTTGGCGAATCCGAAACACGAGATTCAAATTGCCGTCCCCGATTTCCTCACACTCGGCGATTCCGTCTTGCAAGTATCCTAATTGACGGACGTGCTCGACAACAGACTGTTCTGTAAATGGTTGATATGACATGATGTTTTCCCCTTCCTGTACGTTGCCCACAAAAAAAGCCCCTTTCTCCGCGAGAAAGAGGCACAGCCAAAATGGTTGTTCCTCTCATCTGTCAGACATTCGTCTGGTGGATGTAGCACCGTGCCTAATGGTCGGTTGCTGCGGCGTCATCGGGCCAATTCCCTCTGCCAACTCGCGATAAGAGTGGTTTATTCGATTCGGTGAACTTATGTGATGAATATTACGGACTCGACGTCACAATTGTCAACGTCCTTTTCTCCGTGCCACTCGTCTTTTTTTGTGCATATATGGAAACAACTTCCCAAAATATTTTTTTGGAAAAAAAGGAATTGACGACGTGACGAATCTGTGTAAAAATTCAATTAAATTTCACAACTTCAAATCACATTCTTATCAAGAGCAGACGGAGGGACGAGCCCGATGATGTCGCAGCAACCGACCAGAGATGGCACGGTGCTAATTCTTGCAGCGAAAGCTGAGAGATAAGAGTTCATTTTTTATGATGACCTCTTGCCTCGGCATGGGGTCATTTTTTGTTTGCCTGGAAGGAGGAACCATATGAGTATCACTGCCACATATGAAATCAAACGAACGGATGCGGTCGCAAGCATTGCCGACAAAATCACCCTCGAGCTGACCGTCGGCACATGGACCGAGCTGCGTCATTTAGAGCAAGAGCAGTTACAGGCGTACCGGGGTGAGGTCGTATCGACCACCCATACTGAGACGACGAGCCGGTTCACGATCCGCTATCCGTTACATAATGTCAGCCCTGACTTTTCATCCATCTTGACGACGACGTTCGGGAAACTATCCCTCGACGATTCGATTCGGTTAATCGATTTGACGTTGCCCGAAACGCTCGCCCCTCATTTCAAAGGCGCCAAGTTCGGCGTCGACGGGATTCGCGAGTTGCTCGGTGTCCATGACCGTCCGCTCGTCATGAGCATCTTCAAAGGCGTCATCGGGCGTGACCTCGCGTTTCTCGAGCAGCAACTCCGCGATCAGTTCGCCGGCGGCATCGATATCGTCAAAGACGACGAGATTTTATACGACAATCCGCTCACGCCGTCGCTCGAACGGGCCCGGATCGGAGCGGCCGTCATTCAAGCGCACTTTGAGGCGACCGGGAAACGTGTCCTCTACGCCATCACGCTGAGCGGCCCTGTGTTCGGTCTTCGCGACCAGGCGCTCCGGCTGATCGAGGCCGGTGCGACGGCGCTCCTATTCAACGTCTATACGTACGGTCTTGACGCACTGCGCGAACTTGCGAACGACCCAGACATCCGTGTGCCGATTTTGGCCCACCCGGCCTTTGCCGGCGCCTTGACCGGGTCCATCAGTCATTCGCTCTTACTCGGTAAACTCCCACGTCTCGCCGGGGCCGATTTGACGCTCTTCCCGTCTCCATACGGTTCGCTCGCGACACCACGGGACGAGGCGTTCGCGATTCGTGACTTGAGCGCCGAACCGCATTGGTCGAAACCAATTTTACCGGTCCCGTCAGCCGGGATTCATCCGGGGCTTGTCGCCGATATCATTCGTGATTTCGGGACGGAGGTCGTCATCAACGCCGGCGGTGGCATTCATGGTCACCCGGACGGTGCAGCCGCCGGGGCCCGTGCTTTCCGCCAAGCCATCACTCACGTCCTCGGTCCCACCGAAGGACAGACGGACGAACTCGATACCGCGTTAAAGGCGTGGGCGTCACGATGACGGTCCACATCCTGTGCGACTTCGATGGGACGATCACGGCGGAAGACAATATCATCGCGTTGATGAAGGCATTCGCCCCGCCGGCTTGGGTCGAGTTGAAAGATGCGGTCCTCGAACAACGGATTTCCATTCGCTCCGGTGTCGGTCAAATGTTTCAACTATTGCCGAGCGAGGCCGCCCCGGACTACCGCGATTATTTGTTGGAGCGGATCACGCTCCGCCAAGGGTTCCCATCATTTTTAGAACAGGTTCGGGCGCACGGTTGGAAGTTTGACGTCGTCAGCGGCGGGATGGACTTCTTCGTCCAGCCGGTCTTAGATGGTCACGTCGCCCCTGAGCACATCTACTGTAACGTCGCCGACTTCTCCGACGAGACGGTAACCGTCACGTGGCCGCACGCTTGTGACGAACAGTGTACGAACGATTGCGGCTGTTGCAAGCCGACGATTGCCCGCCGTATCGTCAATCCGAGTGACCGCTTAATCATCATCGGCGACTCGGTGACCGACTTCGAGGTCGCGAAGCGTGCCGACTTCGTCTACGCCCGGGGTCAACTCATCACGCTCTGCGAAGACGCAGGCATCCGTTACGCCCCGTTCGAGACGTTCGACGACATCACCCATCACTTGAAGGAGGTGGCCGTATGAGCCTTACGGCACGTTGGCTTGAACTGGCCGAGATTAAAGACGAACTCGCCGCCCGCGACTGGTTCCCCGGAACGAGTGGGAATTTGGCGATTCGCGTCTCTGACGACCCGCTCGAATTTCTCGTCACGGCGAGTGGACGCGATAAACGGAAACGAACGCCAGACGACTTTGTTCATGTCGATGCGGGCGGACGCTTAATCGGCGAACAGACAGGAAAACCATCCGCCGAGACGCTGCTACATGTCGAAGTGTTCAATCGGACGGATGCGACGTGTTCGCTCCATGTCCATACGGTCGACAATAATGTCATCTCCGAGCTCCATGCCGCCACCGGCGAAGTCGTCTTCACCGGTCAAGAAATCATCAAAGCGCTCGGCTTCTGGGACGAGGATGCGGTCGTCCGCGTACCGATTATCGAGAACCATGCGGACATTCCGACTCTTGCGGCCGCTTTCGCCCCTCACATTCACGCAAACGCCGGTGCCGTCCTCATTCGCAATCACGGCATCACCGTCTGGGGCGAGACCCCGGCCGCGGCCAAACGCTATTTAGAGGCTTACGAGTTCTTGTTCAGCTATACATTAAAACTACGCGCCCTAGGCGTCCATTCATAAGGAGGAACCAACCATGGCAACTGTCTATTTCCAACAAACCGAAGAGCGTTACGTCGATCAAACTGAAGTGAGCGCCTTTTTAGAGTCTCGCGGGATTTTATATGAGCAGTGGGACATCACGAAGCTACCGGAAAACCTGCAAGAGAACTATCAGTTGACGGACGAGGACAAACAAGCGATCTTGTCGACGTTCCGTGACGAGATTCGTGATGTATCGGAGCGCCGCGGCTATGAGACGGCAGACGTCATCTCATTGTCAGACGCGACGCCGAACTTGGACGAATTGCTCGTCAACTTCCAAAAGGAGCACCATCATACGGATGACGAGGTCCGCTTCATCGTCAGCGGCCATGGCATCTTCGCCATCGATGACGCCGAGCGTGGCTACTTCAACATCGAGCTCAACCCCGGCGACCTCATCTCGGTGCCGGTGAACACGCGCCACTACTTCACGCTCCAAGACGACCGCAAAGTCGTCGCCGTCCGCATCTTCGTGACGACAGAGGGCTGGGTGCCGATTTACGAGAAACAGGACGTGACTGCATAAAAAATGAGGTTAGGAAATAACTAGACAATTTGAAAAGTTTTTAACAAAAAGAGGCCACCTGGACGAATGATTCGTTCCAGATTGCCTCTTTTATCGATTTACGCAGTCATGTCCCAGTTACAAAAACACACTACATTATCTGTTTTTTGATTTCCTCAAAATTATATTAATATTTCTTGTAATATTTTTTGGTCACATTGTAGTATCGAAGCACAAAAATCAACTTTAACCCACCAATGTGGATTGGACTTTTCATTTATATACGTTATCTTTACGTGAACGTCTGCATCGTTGTCAATTAACATACAAATATACTTACTATAGTATCTTGGTACATATCCTAATTTAGTTCCATGCTGTGTGTAAATTGCTATAGCCCAGGAATCATGTTGATTCCCTGGTTCCTTTTCCAATATCAATGGAGTATCATAGTTAATCTTCTTCTCAAACTGATGAAGATTATTTTGATGTCGCATACCTTGAATGTAAAAGCTTGTTTGGATTTCACTCTCTTGTTTCGTAATGGGCTCTTCTAATGAATAAGTATCATTAGCTATCTTGCCACGAGTAGCTTTTAGGATATCCATTTTGTCTGCAGCTTCGTCTAATCCCAGATCACGTAAAATCATAATATAATCATGTCGATTTTTAGATGGGATGCGTCGATCGAAGGCTGTAAAAAGATTTATTGATTTATACACTTCATCTAAATTCGGGAATAGTGGGTGAGGTTTGTATCCATGGTTTATTGCTTCTTTAAAAGATAAAGAATTGTGATTATAGCTAAAGATGTATCCTGTCTCATCATGAATTAAAGTACCAACATGAAAACAAGATCGAGTATCTCTGTCTTGCCAAATAACATTTAGCTTTTTATTTTGGTATGACAAACCTCATCCCTCCCTCTCTCTAAATAAGTTAACCAATATTTCGTTTCTTTCTGCTATTACTTGATTTAACCACTTTTTCTGAGCAATTGACAAGCAGGAGTTCTCTTCAAGTCGCTTTGAGAATTGATTATAATCAAAGTTTTCAATTCGGCCAATAAAATCACTAATTTCTAAAAGAAAGTTTTTGTGTAAAAAAGAATACAAATCTATCATTTTTACTTGATCCTTTTCACACAAACCAAACTTTACCTTTGTATTTCTATAGTACTTCTTTCGTTTGACCTCATCTTCC
Source organism: Exiguobacterium sp. s21 (assembly GCF_018617975.1). Classification (NCBI taxonomy): domain Bacteria; kingdom Bacillati; phylum Bacillota; class Bacilli; order Caryophanales; genus Exiguobacterium; species Exiguobacterium sp. s21. The sequence continues at coordinate 126,511 of NZ_JACSLF010000003.1, forward strand.
AAATAACTTTCAAGTTTGTCATCTTCAAAGCGAAATCCTAACGAAGCTCCATTGTCATACAGTGGAGACATCATCACTCCTTCTTCAGTGTAAAGCAAGGACCAATTATACGGATGACGGTCTTGATTACCAATGACAAAATCGAAGAGGAGCATAAAAATAAAATCTCTCTTAATTTTTCCCCAATATGACAACTTACTAATCATTTCAAACGCATGGTCTATAAGTGATTCACCCTTCAATGTCCTTGCTTGAATTTCAATATACTGATTTGGACACTCACCTTGAAGTAAAAATGCACCTGGGTATGCCTCAGAAGCTTTATAATCATCTACAAAATTTCTTAACAAACAGCCGCGTCGATTATTCCTATAAGCCATTTGAACTTTCATCATGTTCAGCGATAACAATTCACCCACGTGAGCAGCTATTTCTTCCGTCAAGTCTTCCCAGGAAGAACCAACCTCAAAAATTCTAGCGTATTTTATTAAATACAGTTCACCTTTCGAATTTCTTAGTTCTTCTTTTTCGAGAGTACTGTCTTCACCGTAACCAATCAACTCCCAATCTGTTACATCAATCACTATATTCGACCCCCAAATGTATCGATACAATATATATTTTATATTTATTAATGTTCATAATAAAAGACGAACCAGTTTTCGAGTTACTAAAACTGATTCGTCTATACTATACTTTACATTATTTTATAGAGATTAGTTATTCAATTATGATTTGGCAGCGGCTGTCGGTTTTGAAGAGAACCAACCCCATACCGCGATGCCGACCATGACCGACCAGAAGAACAATGTCCATGCCGTCGAGTGAACGAATCCGTCCGGAAGACCCATGAATTCGAACGGTGTGCCGGCAATCAATTTCTTGAAGCCAGGGTGTTCAAGGACGAGCACCGTCAACTTCACGCCGACCCAGCCGACGATGATGAAGGCGGCTGTCTCAAGTGTCGGACGTTGATGCAACAGCTTGACGAAAATTCGCGCAGCGAAACGCATCAAGATGACCCCGATGAGTCCACCTGTTAAGACGACGAAGAACTGACCTGAGTCGATGCCGCCGATCTCACCGAGACCGAGTGGCGGCAAGCTGACCGCGAGCGCGACCGCTGCGAGAATCGAATCGACCGCGAAGGCAATATCGGCGAACTCGACTTTAGCAACCGTCCACCAGAACTCTTTCTTCGTGACCGGCTTCTCCGTGATGGCCGTCTCTTCTTTCGCCTCAGCGGCGAGGTCTTGTTTCGGCTCCATCTTACGGGCCTTATAGGTCATATACAGGTGCCGCGCACTCATTCCGATCAAGTAAAGCGCACCGAGCGCCTGGACTTGCCAGACGTTGATCAAGAATGAGATCAAGAACAATGCGATGAAGCGGAAAATGAACGCTCCGAGCAAGCCGTAAAATAGTGCCTTTTTCTGTTCTGTCCGCGGCAAGTGCTTGACCATGACCGCCAAGACGAGCGCGTTGTCTGCAGAAAGTAGCCCCTCGAGACCGACGAGTACGACAATGATCCAGGCGTACTGCAGAATTAACTGCCAATCCATTAAAAACATCCCCTTTTTTGTTGTGTTCCTTCATATTTAACAGTGATCTATTTTTTAAGTTCACAGGAACATTTTATTCCCGATTCATATCGAAATCAATCTTCTTTTCTTCAATTGCTGAAGTTTTTTTATTTATAAGGACTGCAAAGCACGTTCAAAGCACGTTCAAAGAGCAAAATGGTACCCGGTCGATGTACATTTCGTGATAAAATCCTAACAAGAACGAGTGGCAGTCATTTGCCCTCTCAAAAAAGGAGAATCCGATTATGTCTACAAGCCATGTCGCTTTACCTACTAAAGCAGAACGACATAAATTATTCGGTTCGGTCCCGCCGATCAAAGGCACGAAACCAACTGAAAAAGATAAAATGGTCGATCTACAAAACACACCAAAAAACTTCTTGTTCGCGCTCGACAGCGTCGGCATCTCAAACGTCAAACACCCAGTCAACATCGAGACGCCAGACGGCATCCAAGCGACGGTCGCCACGTTCGAGTTGACGACTTCGCTCGTCCAAGACCGTAAAGGCATCAACATGTCACGTCTGACAGAACAGCTCGACGCGTACCACACGCAAGGCTGGACGTTATCGAACCGCTCGCTCATCGAGTTCGCGCAAGAACTCGCCGAGCGCATGGAACAGACGGAAGGTCAATTGACGGTCCGTTACCCATGGTTCTTCAGCCGGAAAGCCCCGGCCACAGGTCTCAGCGGTCTCATGAATGCGGACGTCATGCACAACGTGACGTACAACCTCGAGACAGGGATGGCAAGCGTGACGGTTGGTCTCGTCATCAACGTGACAACGCTCTGCCCATGCTCGAAAGAAATCAGCGAGTACAGCGCCCACAACCAACGCGGCTACATCACGATTGAAGCCGGTCTCGATGAAGCATCGCTCGACGGTTTCGACTGGCGTCTCGCGCTTCTTGAGGCAGCTGAGTCGAACGCATCGGCCCCGCTTCACCCTGTCTTGAAACGTCCGGATGAGAAGCGTGCCACGGAAATCGCCTACGAGAACCCGCGTTTCGTCGAAGACATGGTCCGCTTGATCGCGGCTGACTTGTATGAAATGAAACAAGTCGTCAACTTCTTCGTCGAATGCCGCAACGAAGAGTCGATTCATCAGCACGATGCGATTGCCTCAATCACATTCGATAAGCGCGATAACTAAAAACGAGTGAAGCCTGTGCGGGCTTCACTCATTTTTTATAGACTTTGGACGAGCTGAATCGTCAACATCATGACGATGACGATGAGCCAGACAGCCCAGACGAGCCTCCATTTATCGCCATCGACTCGTTTGACGAACGTATAGACGGTCAAATAGAGTGCGATTAACAGCGGGATGACGACCCATGGATTGTCGAGCATCACGCCTCGATATCGCCGTCCCACGCGAGCATGCCGCCTTCGACGTTGACGACCTTATAGCCTTCCGACTCCAAATAGTCGCATGCCGTCACACTGCGGCCGCCTGAGCGGCAGATGACGTGATAAACGTTATCTTTCGCGAGCTTGTCCGTGACACCAGGAAATTCAGACAGCGGATAGAGCGGCACGTGCGGGATATGGCCCGCGTCGTACTCGTCTTGTTCGCGCACGTCAATGATATGGAGCGTTTCGCCGTTCTCAAGCTTTTCACGTAATTCAGTTGCATGGATGTTTTGCATGGTAGTTCCCCCTTAATAGTGTTGTCCCCTACTAGTTTACCTCAGTTTTCGATCAAGCAAACTCCAATTGATTGTCGTGTTTTCATCACAATAGAAGCCTTCGAGTTCGCACCGCTCGACCACCTGCTCGACCCAAGCTCGGCTGCCACAAATCAACGTGAAATGGCTATCCCAAGGCGGTACGATGAGCCAATCATGTTGATGTCCGAAGAACGTCCGATGCCGCATCCCCCACGTATCGGAGGTTAGCGTCTCCCGAATGTTGATGAGATGCCGTTCCGTGCAGAACTCGTCTCCGCTCCACATCCACTCTTCTCCCATCCCAAGAAGTGCTCGTAACACCTGATTCTCTAAAAGATTCGACAGCTCTCCTTCGCCTGGTGGAAGTACGTTCTCGCGATTGCAAAATTCGATGATTCGATTCGCACCTTCTTGATCTTCGGCATGCGGTTTCAGCGCCGCAATCATCGTCCGGAGCGCGTGATCGATGCGTTTGATGTCATCGAAATCAAGTCGGCGACACATATCTGCCCATGTGATGGCCCGAAATTGCTGTTCGACCTCGTTTTTATCCAACTCGACATAACGGTCAACCGCGGTCGGGTCGTCTTTCGGGATCAGAAACGGATGAAACACGACGAATACTGTTTCGAACACCCCTTTGTAATACGTTTTGATCGGATAATCATCCCCGCCACCGAACATGGCGTACCGATGCCCTTCCGGCAATGTGATGATGCCTTCCTCTTCATCCATTTCCTCGCCCCCTTTCCAATAGTTTACAATGTGACCACAAAAAAAGCATCCTCCGCTCAGGAAGGATGCTTGCGACTTACGCTTCGTTACGCTCGTCGATGGCTTGTGCCGCTGTGATGAGCGTCAATTTGTAGACGTCCTCTTCGTTACAGCCGCGCGACAAGTCGTTGACCGGCTTGTTGAGACCTTGAAGGATCGGTCCGATCGCTTCGAATCCACCGAAACGTTGAACCATCTTGTAGCCGATGTTTCCGGCTTCGAGGCTTGGGAAGACGAACACGTTCGCATTTCCGGCTACTTCAGAGCCTGGTGCTTTCTTCGCCGCCACGCTCGGGACGAAGGCTGCATCGAATTGAAGTTCGCCGTCGATTGGAAGGTTTGGTGCCTTCTCTTTGGCGAGACGTGTCGCTTCGATGACTTTTTCTGTCTCTGGCGATTTCGCTGAGCCTTTTGTCGAGAAGCTGAGAAGCGCGACTTGCGGCTCGATGCCGAACGTCTTCGCTGTCAACGCTGACAAGTAGGCGTTTTCGGCGAGGTCAGCCGCGTCCGGTGCGATGTTGATCGCGCAGTCCGAGAAGACGTACTGCTCGTCGTCACGTACCATGATGAAGACGCCTGACGTCTTTTTGATGCCTGTTTGCATCTTGATGATTTGAAGGGCCGGACGGACCGTGTCGGCTGTCGCGTGCATCGCGCCTGAGACGAGACCTTCTGCTTTTCCTGTGTGGACGAGCATCGTACCGAAGTAGTTCACGTCTGAAGACAACAATTCACGTGCCTGTTCCGGTGTCGCTTTACCTTTACGGCGTTCGACGAACGACTCGACGAGTGTGTCGATGTCTTCGTACGTCGCTGGGTCGTATTGCATCAAACCTGAGATGTCAAAGCCGTGCTTCGAAGCGACCGCTTCGAGTTCAGCTTTTGGTCCGATGACGATCGGTTCAACCATGCCATCATTTTTCAAACGGACAGCGGCACCGAGGACGCGCTCATCGATCCCTTCTGGGAAGACGATGGTCGGGCGAATCGGGCTGACTTTTTGTTTCAACGTGTCAAATAGTTTCATAGTGAATGAACTCCTTTTCGATTAGAAGAAATCGGATTTTTTCTCTCTCGGACGCTCTCGTCCATATGCGAGTTTTATTATACACAGTACGATTTTTAAAATAAACTATTCTGCCCATTTCGTCATAAATCGCTTGAAATCAATCATTATATGAATAGAACAGTTTACCATTTCCGACTGATACAGCCCATCGTGAAGCCGTTTTCAAAAATCTTGCTCCCTATCTCTTTACCCCGCCCGGAGTGTGACTATCCTCACGGCGGCGTCAAATTTGCCAGACGGTCAAACGTGTATGGTAAAATAGTCAGCGAAGCCTAGTCTCGAAAGGAGTTTTTTTAATGTCAGAACGTCCAGCACCGACAACCGAAACGCAACACGCAGCCGCCACGTTAGACGGTTGGTATACGCTCCATGATTTCCGCTCCATCGATTGGACTCGTTTAAAAGCAGTCGACCCAACCGCCCGTCAAGAAATGATTGACGAGTTCGTCGCCTTCCTCGGCTCACTCGAAGAGGTCGAGACACGCGGTGAAGGAAGCCATGCCTTTTACTCGATCCTTGGTCAAAAGGCGGACGTCGTCTTGATGGTCCTTCGTCCGACGTTCAAAGAGCTCGAGCAAGTCGAACTCGCTCTTCGGAAGACGAAATTGTACGATTACATGATTCCAAGCTATTCATACGTGTCTGTCATCGAACTCGGCATGTACCGTGGTTCAGGAGACGGTGACCCGTACGAGAACCCTCACATTCGGGCCCGCCTCTATCCGACACTCCCGAAAGCGGCCCACATCTGCTTCTACCCGATGAGCAAGGCTCGTCGCGACGGGGACAACTGGTACACGTTGTCGATGGATGAGCGCAAAGACCTCATGTATCGCCACAGCATGATCGGCCGCAGCTACGCCGGCAAGATTCAACAGTTCATCGGCGGTTCGACCGGTTTTGACGGTTGGGAGTGGGGCGTCACCTTGTTTGCGGAAGACTCGCTCCAATTCAAAAAGATCGTCTATGAGATGCGTTTTGATGAAGTCAGTGCCAAATATGGCGAGTTCGGCGACTTTTATGTCGGGAACATCCTTCCAAAAGAAGAACTCGGCACATTCCTCGGGTAATCGAGGTTTACGCTATCATGCCCTCGGGAATCCTTGTTGTAGAAGCAACATAACAATGATCAATGAGGTGAACAACGATGCGCGTGTTCAAGGAATCAGATCGAGACACGGCGAAACGTTTAGATTCGTTCATCGAACGAATGGCACCGACGGCAGAACTAGTCCAACTTCGATTTGAACAGCAATTACAACATACACAGCGAAAGGGTCAGGCAAAAGCCTGACCCTTTCTTCTGTCTTTATTTAGTCGTGACCGTCAAGGCGTCCCCGAGGAATGTCGCGAGTTCGAGCATACCGTACTGCCCTGCTTTCGCTTCGGCGTCCGAGTTGTAGTTCGTGTTCGTGTTGACGTCATACGCGTACACGTTTCCATCCTCGTCTTCGATGATTTCAATTCCAGCAACGGCAATGTGATTGTTCTTCAGAAACGCCTCTAGCTGCTTGATAATCGGGTCGTCGAAACCAGAGACGATCTCGAACTTCGCCGGTGGCGTCTCGCCGACCGGGCAAAACTGGTCTTCAATCGAGCAGGCGTCGGCCGGGCAGAGTTCGAAGCCGTCTGACGTATCGACTCGTACCGCGTAAACGAACTTGCCCCCGATGAACTCACAGCGTGTGATGAACGGTTTCGGTGCCTCGATATATTGTTGGATGAGCGTAATCCCGTCAATCGATTCCTCGAACGTCGGTCCGTTCACGTATGCCTTCAACGCATCAACGGAATGAAACAACTGAACCCCGAGCCCTTTACCGGCCCGGTTGTGTTTCGTGATGAACGGCGTCATCCCGAGCTTCTCGGCCGCCTCGATGATTTGCTTCTTCCCGACGGCTGCCACTGTCTTCGGTACACGAATGCCTTCTCGTTGAAGCGCCGTATACTGATTGACCTTGCTCACTTCGAGCCGAATCGCCCGCGTCCCGTTGAAGACGGTCCGTCCGTTCGCTTCGAGCCATGCGAGCACCCCTTCCGTCAGTTCCGGCGCGTAGCGGTGACCCCGCGTATGCGACGACGCGCTCATCCGGTTGTAAAACACACCTTCCGGCGGTTCGCTCGCCAAGTCGATCGTCCCTTGATCGAGGTGCCACAGTTCATACGGCAATGATAATTCTTCGAGTCGTCGGACGAGATGGTTCGTCCATTCGTTGTTTTCATGGAGCACGTGAATTTTAGTCATGTGAATCCCCCTTTTTGATGCCCCTACTGTACCACATCTATATCCGATTATTCCAATGTGCATAATTCTCGATGCGTCATTTCTTAATTTATAACCATTTCATGGTATAATGAACTTAATAATACATGTGAATATCAACGTGAAAAAGGAAGTGATGTGTTTGACCGCACCGATTTTGAGTACCGATTTTTTGATTCTTTTATTCGGTCTGCTACTTGTCGCCGGCGTGTTGGCCACTCGCGTATCGACGCGTTTCGGCTTACCTGCCCTGATTTTGTTTATGGGCATCGGCATGCTGATGGGCAGCGATATTACCGGGCTGATTTTCTTCGATGACACCAACCTCGCTCAAATGATTGGGGTCGCGGCCCTCGTCGTCATCTTGTTCGAAGGTGGCTTACAGACGAAATGGTCGTCGATCCGGAGCGTGCTCGCCCCGTCCGCTTCACTCGCCACGATTGGCGTGCTGTTGACGACCGGGCTCATCGCTGTGGCCGTTCGTTTCGTATTTGGCTTCGACTGGGTGGAATCTTTCCTATTTGGCGCCATTATCGGCTCTACTGACGCGGCTGCTGTTTTCGCCGCCTTCAAAGGAAAGAATATCTCACCGAAAGTTGGTTCGACACTCGAAGCCGAGTCCGGCACGAATGACCCGATGGCGATGTTCTTGACGATTCTCGCCCTCGACTTCATGTTAAAACCCGACACGACGATTTGGGACGGTATTTGGATGTTCATCCTGCAAATCATTGTCGGCGCGTTCGTCGGTTACATGCTCGGAAACTTGTCCCGACTCATGCTCAACCATTTGCGTCTCGAGTCGAGTGGTCTGCATGCTGTCCTCATGATTTCGATGGCCTTTATGACGTATGGGGTCGCTGCTTACTTTGCCGGTAGCGGACTACTTGCCGTCTATCTCGCCGCGATGATTGTTGGGAATGCGCACACGGCCCATGAAGTGACAATCGTTCAATTCTCTGAGGCTTTGGCCTGGATCATGCAAATCATCATGTTCGTCATCCTCGGTCTGCTCGTCTTCCCGAGACAGTTGCTTGACCCCGAGCTCATCTGGAAAGGGTTATTGATTTCATTCATCCTGATGTTCATCGCCCGGCCGATTGCCGTCTATTTATCGACAATCAAGATGCAGTTTACCCACAAAGAAAAACTGTTTATCTCGTGGGCCGGACTGAAAGGCGCCGTGCCGATTGTCCTCGCTACGTTCCCGCTCATCGCAGGCATCGACAACGCCCAATTGATTTTCAACGCCGTCTTCTTCGTCGTCGTGACGAGTGCCTTGATTCAAGGAACGACATTAACACCGCTCGCGGCGAAACTCGATTTGCTCGGACCGGATAAAATTCGATCGCCCTATACGATCGCACTCGTCTCGAGCAAGCAATCGCAGCATCAGCTCGTCCCTTACGTGGCGACCGAGGAATCCTCGATGATTGGCAAGACGCTTGCTGATATCACCTTGCCACCGAACACGGTCGTGAATGCGATCGTCCGTCAAGACTATCTCATCCCACCGACGGGACAGACAAAAATCGAACCCGGTGACTTGTTGTACGTGCTCGCCTCGACGTATCGCCACGACCAACTCGACCGAAAATTCGGGGAGGACGGGTTAGAACGCGTCGAATTGTGACTCTCGTTTCTTCAATAAACTGTCACGTCGATTACGTTTATCCCTAGCTAAAAACGGACACAGTAAAAGTGACAACACTTCTACTCTGTCCGTTTTTTTTGAAGGGGGAATTTGTATGTTCGATTTGACGCCATTTCGGAAGAATGAACTCGATCGATTGCGCAAAGACTTGTTTGGGGATGTCTTTGATCGGATGAATCATCTGTTCGACCCGAAAGACGGGGCGACGTCGTTCCTCGACTCGTTCAAACTCGACGTCCGGGACCAGGACGGCCAATACGTCATCGAGGCCGAGATGCCAGGTATCAAAAAAGATAACATTCACATCCGCTACGACAAAGACTATCTCATCCTCTCGGTCGACCAACGTGAAGAGAGGGAAGAAGACAAAGACTACGTCTATCGGGAACGCCGCGTCACATCGATGCAACGTTCACTCTATCTACCGAACGTGAAAGAAGATGCCATCAAAGCGAAACTGTCAGACGGCGTGCTCCACTTGACCGTACCGAAAGCCGATGACGGCTCGAGCACCCGCACCATTGAAATCGAAGAATAAATAAGGATCGTGCCGAGGCACGACCCTTATTTTTTTGCGTTGACCGTCCGCGCCGATGCAATCAACGTGGCCACGTCCTGTTCACGTCCCGCATGGAGCGCCTCGACGATGAAACTACCGACGACGACCCCGTCACAGGCTGATCCGAGCGTCCGGACCTGATCGGTGCGATGGACACCAAAACCGGCGAGCACCGGTACGGGCGAACGTGCCGTCAACGAACGCAAGTGCTCGAGTAACTCATCCGGGAACACGTCCGTCTTCCCAGTCGTCCCTTTGAGCGTCACCGCATAGACGAATCCTTCCGCCTGATCCAGAATCGTGTCGATGCGGGTCTGACTGCTCGTCAACGTGACGAGCGGTACGACCGCGACTCCGTGACGATCGATGCCAGCGAACAAATCGAGGCTCTCTTCAAACGGCAAATCGGGAATGATGACGCCACTGACCCCAGACGCTGCCGCCCGCTCGAAGAAACGCTCGACCCCGAACCGGAACACCGGATTCAAGTACGTCATCAAGACGATCGGCACCGAAAAACGACCCGTTCCTTCTATTAAATGGTCCAACACGTCCGTCAACGTCACACCTTGTTCGAGGGCGCGCATTCCAGCCGCCTCGATGATGGGACCGTCTGCCACCGGATCCGAGAATGGAATTCCGAGTTCGATGGCCGTCGCTCCCATCGCTTCTAGCCGTTCAATCGTCGGAATCAAGTGATCGAGTCCGCCGTCCCCGGCCATGATGTACGGGACGAACGCCGTCCCTTCACTCCGCTGTCGAATCGCTTCATCTAATCTCATCATTGAGTCACCCTTTCTCGAATCGTATGAACATCCTTATCCCCGCGACCAGATAGACAGATGACGAGCACGTCGTCCTCGTCCATCGTTTGGGCGAGCGTTTCCGCATAAGCGAGCGCATGCGATGACTCAAGTGCCGGAATAATCCCTTCTTGGCGGCTGAGCGACATGCAGGCTGCGAGTGCGTCCTCGTCCGTGACCGCCGCGTAGCGGACCCGTTCGATATCTTTCAAGAAGCTGTGTTCTGGTCCGACACCCGGATAATCGAGTCCGGCCGAAATCGAGTGGGCTTCCTGGATTTGCCCGGCTGCGTCCTGGAGCACGTACATGAGCGACCCGTGAAGCACCCCGACCTCGCCCTTCGTGAGCGTTGCCGCATGCTTGTCCGTGTCGACACCGCTCCCTGCTGCCTCGACACCGTATAAGGCGACTGTTTCGTCATTCAAGAACGGATAGAACATGCCCATCGCATTGCTACCGCCGCCGACACAGGCAACGACCGCGTCAGGGAGACGACCTGTCTTCTCGAGCACTTGACGACGTGTCTCTGTCCCGATAACGCTTTGGAAATCGCGGACCATCGTCGGGAACGGGTGCGGTCCGAGCACCGACCCCATCACGTAATGCGTGTCATCGACATGTTTGACCCAGTAACGGAGCGCCTCGTTGACGGCATCTTTTAACGTTCGACTCCCCGACTTAACGGGAACGACTTTCGCACCGAGTAACTCCATTCGAAATACGTTCAATTCTTGACGTTCGACGTCGACCTCACCCATGAAAATCGTACATTCGAGATTGAGCAGCGCACATACCGTCGCCGTAGCGACTCCGTGCTGTCCGGCCCCTGTTTCGGCGACGACTTTTTGTTTGCCCATTCGTTTGGCGAGGAGCGCCTGGCCGATCGTGTTGTTGATTTTGTGGGCACCGGTATGGTTCAAATCTTCTCGTTTTAAATAGACATTCGTCCCGAGGCGGCGGCTCATGTTCTCCGCATAATAGAGTGGCGTTTCTCGACCGACGTATTCGCTGAGGAGATCGTTGAAGCGTTCCTGGAATTCAGGGTCTTGTTTCGCTTCCTCGTAAGCCACTTCGAGCTCTTCGACTGCTTGCATGAGCGTCTCAGGGATATATTTTCCGCCATATGGTCCAAACTTTCCGTTCACTGGTTGTGTATACATTGTGTTTCCTCCTTGGCGCGTCGGATGAACGCGCGAATCTTATCGTGATCTTTCTGTCCGTTCGTCTCCACACCACTCGAGACATCGACGCCGTCCGGTCGCATGGCGCGAATCGCCGCACCGACATTGTCGACGTTCAATCCACCGGCGAGCCAAAACGTCTGTTCCGGCCGTTCGAGCGTCTCCCAATCAAGCGCCTGCCCACTACCCGGCGTTGGCGCGTCGAGTAAAATGATGTCGGCCTCCGACTCGTGATCCGCTTCGATGATCGGGAGACCGAACTGACGGAACGTTTCAAGTGGCCGTGTCCGACGGTGCAATTGAATGTCGGTCAACCCGCAAGCGACGGCAGCTTCGACCTCTTTAATTGTTGGATCGAGAAATACGCCGACGACTCGGACATCTTCCGGGATGAACCCTCGAAGCCGTTGCGCCGTCGCGATGTCGATTTGGCGCGGGCTATCCGCAAAGACGAACCCGATGGCGTCCGCTCCGGCCTCTACCGCCGTCGCGACACTGGCCTCGGTCGTCAGTCCACATATTTTAACGAACATGATGTCAACTCCTCAATCAAGGCTGTCGGGTCGTCCTGTCGCATGAGCGCCTCCCCGACGAGAATCGCTCGGGCCCCGGCCGTCTGTAACCGACGGGCCGCCTCGCCTGTGCTGACGCCGCTCTCGCTGACGAACGCGACATCTGGATACTTCGTCATCAAGTCGACCGACGTGTCGAGCGAGACCTCGAACGTCTTCAAGTTTCGATTGTTGATGCCAATCAATACATCGCCCAGTTCGAGCGCCGTCTGGAGCTCGGCCTCATCATGAACTTCGACAAGCACGTCGAGGCCGATGGACCGCGCATACTGTTTTAAGGTATGAAGCCGGCTCGGATGGAGCGCCGCGACAATCAGCAGTGCCGCACTCGCTCCAGCTTCCTTCGCCCGGTCGAGCTGTCGTTCATCGATGATAAAGTCTTTGCAGAGGACTGGGATCTCAACAGCGGCCGCGACATCATGCAAGTCGTTGAACGAACCGTTGAAGTAGGTCGTATCCGTCAAAACGGAAATCATTGTCGCCCCTGCCTGTTCATACGTGCGGGCCCGGCTCACGACGTCCACTTCTTGGCGAATCACTCCTTTTGACGGGGAGGACCGCTTAATTTCGGCGATGACATGAAAGCCGTCCTTCATTAAAAGCGGTAATGAGATGGCTGTCGTCCGCGTCACCTCGATGTCTTCCATTTGAGTGACCTCTTCAATTTTCGTTCCGATGATTTTCGTCAAGTAGCTCATGCGCCAACCTCCGTTCGTTGTAATTGTTTGAGCACGCGGATGGCGTGCCCTTCATCAATGCTTGCCGTTGCCGCGGCGACGCCTTCGCGAAGCGTCTGGACCGTCCCATATGTGCAGAGGGCGAGCGCGGCGTTCAATAAGACGACGTCTCGCGCCGATCCCTGCTCTCCGTTCAAGACGGCCAGGAGCGTCGCCGCATTCTCAGCTGGTGTCCCGCCTTGCAAGGCCGACAGCGGAGCTCGCATCAATCCGACGTCGCGCGGGTCGACGGTGTAACGGGCCACTTTGTCGCCGTTGAAGAACAAGACGTCATTTCTTCCAGCGAGACTCGCTTCATCCAGCCCGCCCGCCCCATGGACGACCATTCCGCGCTCGACGCCGAGGTGGCGCATCGCCGTCGCCATCTTCTCGATGAGCGATGGATGGTACACGCCGATCAATTGCCGCTTCGGCTTGAGCGGGTTCGTCAACGGGCCGATTTGATTGAAGATGGTCGCCGTTGCGAGTCGTTTCCGGACCGGCATGACGTGTTTCATGACCGGATGGATGTGTTGGGCGAACAAGAAACTCAAGTTCGTCCGCTCAAGGTCGGCGAGCATCGCCTCATGACTTTGGACGATCGGGATATTCAATGACTCGAGGACGTCGGCACTGCCTGACCGGCTCGACACGCTGCGATTCCCATGTTTGGCGACCGGGATGTTGAGCCCCGCTAAGACGAACGCGACCGTCGAGCTGATGTTGAACGTGTTCGCCCCGTCACCGCCTGTGCCACAGACGTCGAGCACAGGGAGCGTCGTCTCGGGGAACGTTGCCGCCTCACGAATATAGTCAGCGAGTCCGGCCATCTCCTCAGCCGTCTCACCGCGCGCTTTCATGGCGAGTAACACCTCGGCGATTTGCGCTTCATCGGCTTGGAACAGCTCGGCCGCTGCCAGTTTCATTTCATTCGTCGTCAATGGGTTCGTCAATAGTCGTGTTAACATGTCCGTTCCTCCTCAAGCATTTTGGGTATAAAAAAACTCCATACGACGTCTGTCGTATGGAGGACGGTATGGACCGCGGTGCCACCTCTCGTTGGATCGATTGATCCCACTTTCCGATGCTATCACATCGTATCCCGATAACGGAGGAAACCGTCATGACCTACTTGATTCAGCCATGCTCTCATGAGCCCATTCACGTGATGGCCTCGGCCGGGATCCCACCACCCCCGGCTCTCTGAACGAGACTTGTTCACGCTACTCTTCTCAATCACTGATTTATGATGTGTTGAAACGAAAAAGGGTCACCCGCCCGACTCATAGCTTGCGCTATGAGAAGGACGAGTAACCCCGTGGTGCCACCTTCGTTGGTTCCGTAGAACCCACTTCACGGACAAACATCCGCTTTCCCATGGTAACGGTGGGTGACCCGCTAAAGCCTACTAAAAGTTTCGGTTTAGAGCTCGGAAGTCCATTCGCGACGTCCCGCATACTGATTCACACCAACCATCAGCTCTCTGTCATACGGGGACCGTCGTTACTTCTCTTCGTCGACGCCTTTATTCGTTTCAATTAAGTTAACTCGTACTATACAGGTCGAGAAACCTCCTGTCAAACAAAAGCATGTAAAAAAACTTTGCTTCTATAGGTGCGGCCGAATCGATACCGTCTTTTGCGATTTCGCGAGTTGACACTTGATTTTTTTGTCTGCTATAGTCGTCCCCAACAACACTTCACTCAACTAAAGGAGAATTGACTTTGGAAACTAGCAAATTAAAACGTGAACTGTCCACGCGGCAGTTGACGATGATTTCGCTCGGTAGCGCCATCGGGACGGGCCTCTTCCTCGGAAGCGGGCTCGCTATCCAAACGGCAGGACCGAGTGTGCTCGTCAGTTACGCCATCGGAGCCTTCATCGTCCTGTTATTGATGGGCTGTCTCGCTGAGATGACCGTCGCCCATCCGACCTCGGGCTCGTTCGGCACAATCGCCGAACGCTATGTCCATCCGCTCGCCGGCTTTTTGGTCCGTTACTCGTACTGGGTCGCCAACGTCCTCGCCATCGGCGTCGAAGTGAGCGCAATCGCCATCTATATGCGGTACTGGTTCCCCGACGTGAACGGATTCGTCTGGGTCGCCGTATTCGGCGGATTGCTCATCTACGTCAACGCCCGGCACGTCCATACGTTCGGGACGACCGAATACTGGTTATCGTTCATCAAAGTAACGGCCATCATTCTATTTATCGTGCTCGGTGCCGCCACGCTGTTCGGTCAACCCGTTTCACCGATTGAATCCATCACAGCCGGCGATGAAGGCTTCTTCGCTTTCGGATTTTACGGCATGTGGGTGACGATTTTCATCTCCCTCTTCAGTTTCCTCGGGACCGAGCTCGTCGCCGTCACGGCCGGCGAAGCGAAAGACCCGGACCGCGCCGTCCCGAAAGCGCTACGTGCGACGGTATTCCGGTTGACGTTCTTTTATCTCGTCACAATCGCCATCATGCTCATGCTCATCCCTTGGCAGCAAGCCGGGATTGATCAAAGCCCATTCGTTCTCGTCATGCAGCAGTTCGACGTGCCTGGCGCAGCCGGCATTTTAAACTTTGTCATCTTGATCGCTGCGTTGTCAGCGATGAACGCTCAGCTCTATGCTTCAACGCGAATGATGTATTCCCTCGCCGAAGCTGGTGATGCTCCGCGTCTCTTTAAAAAAGTCAGCACTAGCGGGATTCCAATGCCCGCCTTGCTCGTCTCTACAGGCGGAATCATTCTCGCGGCGCTGCTTCAAGTGTTCATGGAATCGTCGTATCCGTTCCTCATGGGGATCTCGATGTTCGGAGCCATCTTCACATGGTTCATGGTATTCGTCTCGCACCTGTTCTTCCGCAAAAAGTGGACAGGACGCAAATTACCGGTCCGCATGATCGGTTACCCGTTCTTGCCGTTACTCGGTGCCGGACTATTGCTCAGCCTCATGATCACGACATGGTTCACCGATTTCAACATTTTGCTCAAGTTCGGGATTCCGTGGTTGGTCGGATTGACCGTCATCTATCTCGTGCGTGAGCACTTCCGCAAAGCGAACGAACAATTAAACGACATCGAACAAGCCAACTGAAACAAGCGCCTGTCCGCAACGGATAGGCGCTTGTTTTTTGGTTTTGATGGGACACAAAACGAGAACCTGTCACGATTGACGGGTCCTCGTTGATCATTAGAAGAACTGACGTGGGTTGACTGTGCTACCCGCGCTCGTTCCTGAGTACGAGTAGCTGCCTTGATGAACCTCGAAGTGAAGGTGCGGGCCTGAAGAATTACCCGTGTTCCCAAGTGTCCCGATGTTCGAGCCTTGTGTCACACGTTGACCGGCGCTTACTGAGACCGAGTTCATGTGGGCATAGACCGTCGTCCAAACTTGTCCGTTGATGACGTGGGCAATCATGACGTGATTCCCGTATGCGCCACCCCAGCCGGCACGGATGACCGTTCCCGTTGCCGAGGCACGGATTGGTGTTCCGACAGGTCCAGCGATATCGACGCCGTTATGGAACGAGTAGCCGAATTGACCGCTTGCCGGTCCCCATCCTTGTGAGAAACGTCCCGTTGTCGGTTGAATGAACATTGCGCCCGATGGTGCCGGTGCCGATGTGGTCGGTGCCATCGGAGCTGGTTTAGGCGCTGGTGCCGGCGCCGGCTTTGGTGCTGGCGCAGCCGGTTTCGGTGCCGGTGTGCTATTTTGTGTCGTCTGGTTTGAAGATGAAGACGACTGGGTATTATTGTTATTGTTCTGCTGTTTTTGAGCTGCTGCTCGTTCTGCCTCGGCTTTAGCCGCTGCCGCTCTTGCTTCTTCTGCTTGACGGGCCGCTGCTGCTGCTTGCGCCGCTTCTGCTTGGCGAGCTTCTTCAGCTTTACGGGCTGCTTCTTGACGAGCCGCCTCTTCAGCACGACGACGCGCTTCTTCTTCCTCACGACGTTGCGCTTCAATCTCAGCCGCAATCGCTTCTTCTTGCGCGATTAACGTCGCTTCGATTTCTTGAAGGTCGAAGATTTGCGATTCGAATTTGATATTCTTGTCCTCGAGCTCTTTGATGCGAGCTTCGCGCTGTTTCATCTTCTTCTCGAGTTGAGCTTGACGTACTTCTAGCGCTTTTTGTTGCTTCAAGAGCGATGTGCGTTCTTCTTTAAGTGATGCTTGCGCTTCTTGTAACGATTGACGCGTCGCTTCATAGTCTTCAAACAACTCTTGGTCGCTTCGTTGAATCGTTCCGGCCGTGATCATCCGTGTGATCAAGTCCGAGAAGTTTTTCGAACCGAAGATGAACTCAGCCCAATTGATTGAGCCGCCGCCATTCGTTTGCATCGTGGCCATACGCTCTTTCATCATTGCTTCTTGAGCCTTCATCTTCTTCTCATAGCCTTTAATGTCAGCTTCGAGGTCTTCAATTTTCAACTCAGTACGCTTGATTTCTTGGCGTTTCGCTGCGACATCATTGATGATGTCTTGAAGTTGGGCATCCATCTTGTTGACTTCAGCTTGAACTTTCGAGATTTCATTTTTATTTTGCTTAATTTTCGAAGACGTATTCGATTGGTTCTGTTTGACGTTATTCCGTTGCTCTTGCACTTTCTTCTGCTGCTCTTGTTTCTCCTTGATTGACGTCGAGGCATCAGCCACCGAGTGCGTCCCAAGAAGAAGCGCGCTAAGCGTGAGTGTCGAGACGGTGCGTTTCCAATTGATCAATGGGGACATCCTTTCTATTGACGGGGTTAGGGTTCACGTACTATTTAAAGGTCAGTCGTTTTGCTATGTAACAAAAACGATTATTTTTTTAGTTTCAACACGACTAATTATATCGAAGTGTCGAATGTTTTCCTGTTAAAGTTATATTTCACTTTTATTACGACGAAGGGGTGGGAAACCTTATACGGCTCCCCACCCCTTTATATTTCAACATTTTTTCACTTTTCTTTTCTCGAAACATAGTTGTAATAATAGATGAAAATAGGAAATTATTGACCTTATATTAAAAAAGTATAATCCAGGTATTTTTCTAAGTCTAACCATTTCCAAAAAACGTAAAAAGGGCCTATTTAGTCTCTCGCTCCAGGCGAAAAAGGCTAAACGGGCCAATTGTTCGTCGGTGTGGAGACAAGGGGTCTCACACCTTGAATGATACAGGAAGACTGTTAATCAGACGTTAACGTTTGATTACAATTTGAATGCGCCGATGATGACGAACACCCATGCGGCGATAAACAGCACGCCACCAATTGGTGTGACCGCTCCAAGCTTCGTGATTCCGGTCAATGCCATGACATACAGGCTGCCTGAGAAAAAGAGAATCCCGGCAAACATGAGCCATCCTGCTGTGTTGAACTGGCTAATGCTCACTTTCATCAAAATGCTCGCTAAAGCGATGATGCCGATAGCGTGAATCATATGATAGAGCACACCGGTCTGCCAATTCGCAAGCATATTCGGTGCCAGACGTTCTTTCAACGCATGGGCCCCGAACGCACCGAACGCGACGCCGAGCGCCATTAAAGCGGCGCCAATAATAAGTAAAGCTTTCATCACTAATTTCCCCCTTATCGCACTTTACGTGCAGGTAAATTCCACTTTCGATAGTAGGATATCACTCGAAGCGCCGCAACGACAACAAGTAACGTATAGACAGGAAGTCCTCCTTCAAGACGGAAATAATATGTGACGACCGCGATAATGATCGCCCAAATCGCATATACTTCCGATTGTAGGACGAGAGGCTTTCGGCCGGCCAACAAATCACGGACGACCCCGCCACCGACACCCGTCAAAACGGCCGCTGCAATCGCGGCCGATAATGGTAAATCAAGCTTGATGGCGACCTGTGCTCCTTGAAACGCGAAGGCGACGAGACCGATTGCGTCTACGATGACGCCCCAGCGTTCCCAATGCGGCAAAACAACGTTTGGCAGCAGGAAGATGAGCAATGCGACAAGAAAACAAAGGATGAAGAGATCATTTTGTTGCCAAATCAAACTGACCGGGTTTCCGAGCAAGACGTTTCGGATGGCCCCGCCACCGAAAGCTGTTGTGAAAGCGAGCAACCATACCCCCAAAATATCATATTTCTCGTCCATCGCGATGATGGCACCGCTCGCCGCAAACGCAATCGTTCCGACGACGTTGAGTAATTCCCACTCCATAAATATCCCTTGCCCTTTCTTTAAAGCATTCTGTGGTAAAGTTAAGATATAAAAAATCAGATCAGTCGAGCGACTGCTTGTAAAGGATGTCGGTACTTTTATGAAACGAATCGCCTTGTTCCGCATATGGATTATCGTCACGATGTTCGCCCGATTCATCATTAAAATTTATGCATTCTCCCGCAAACAGCAACAAGGTCTCGCGTCAACCGAAGAGTATGAGACGCTCATGTTGAACCTTGCCCGCGAGTATAAGCGGAACGCACTCCGGCTCGAAGGGCTGCTCATCAAGCTCGGGCAGTTTCTATCGATTCGGGCCGACTTGTTGCCTCCTTCTGTATTGAACGAGTTATCCGAGCTCGTCGACCGTGTCCCTACATCAGGCTGGGACAAGTCCCGCGCCATCCTGGAAGCAGAATGGGGCGTCCCGTATACACAAGTTGTGAAAGACGTCGGAATCGACGCCGTCGCCTCTGCCTCAATCGGGGAAGTGTATGGCGCGACGTTGCTTGAGAACGGGAAGCGCGTCGCCTTGAAAATCCAGCGTCCAGACATTGAAAAGATCATTCGGACCGACTTCAAAGCGATGCGAATCGTCACGACGATGCTCAAGCGGACATCGCTGGCAAAATCGACCGACTTAGATAGCTTATATCGCCAAATGATTTTTGTCATCGGGGACGAGTTAAATTTCCAAACCGAATTGAAGAACGCCCATTATTTCAAAGCGAAATACGCCGATAACCCCGACGTGTACATCCCGGACTATTATGACCACCTTTGTACGAATCGGGTGTTGACGATGGATTGGGTCGAAGCCCGCCGCATCACCGACCTCGCTTTCTTAAAAGAAAATAATATCGACCGCTCCGCACTTGCCAAACGGTTGTTCACGATGGCAGCCGAGCAACTGTTGTTCGGCGGACAATTCCACGCCGACCCCCACCCAGGAAACGTCCAAATCCGGGCCGACGGGACGATCATCCTGCTCGACTTCGGAATGGTCGGGTCATCGACTGCCCAAGACATGGCGACGATCCGTAAAATCTTGCAGGCGTTCATCTCGCTTGATTATGACGGTGTCGTCGACGGACTTGAGGACTTGCGTTTCCTGTTGCCGACGGCGAACAAGCATAACATTCGTCAAGCGCTTGAAAAAGCGGTCACGTTCTATTTAGAGACCGATATCGATACGGTCGATACGAAGCTGATAGAAAAAGTGTTGCAAGATATCCAACTGCTCGTCAAGAACGAGCCGATCCAACTGCCGGCCGAGTTCGCCTTCTTCGGTCGGGCCGCTTCGACGTTGCTCGGGATTCTGCAAATCCTTGATTCAAAAATCGATTTGTTTACGCTCGGTAAACCGATTGTCATTCAATGGCTCGAGGCCGACGGCACGACAATTCAAAACCGTTACGTCATGACGGCGCTCAACTACGGCAAGAAGTTGCTGAACGCCCCGCCACTCCTCGATAACTATTTGAAAGAGCCGACCCGGAAGCGCCTGTCCGAACAAGCGATGTTCCAACGTGAGCTCGAGTCGAAAGAACTGCTCCACCGCCAGACGTTCAACTCAGGGGTCATCATCCTCGGCCTCGTCGTCGGGCTATTCGGCTATCTCCGACCGGATGAGTGGCTGTTTTGGTCAGGTGGGGTCGTCGCCGTCGTCGCCTACTTCAACTCAAGACGCCTCGGTCGAAAGATTCGTCATTTGGCCCGCCAAGATTTCCGCGTCTGAACCCGTCACTCCCTGGAGTGGCGGTTTTTTTCTGGAGCCACGTACCGATATAGGCGGCGACTTGCTGCAAATCCCGGTCGGTCGTCCATCCCATCGTGGAGACTTGGAGACAGTTCGCACGCCGCAAATAAACGCTCTCGTACTGCACTTGATAGCCATGGAACGCCAATTGATATCCTAGCTCAATCGAGGACAGTGTGTCTGGCAGCGCGAGCGAAAAAATGCCGGGCGCTTGATCGTCCCCGAGTTCAACCGATATACCGCGGCGCACCAGTTCATGTACGAACGCATCAAGTTTGGATTGATGGGTCGCAATCTCCGCGTCCGTCAGTTCGCGCAAGGCGACGTCCATCGCTTGAATGAGCGGGACCGATTGCGTGAAGGCGATTGGGTCATAGCCTGCCAAGTCTAAATAACGCGGAATCGACGGGTTCGGGACGGCTCGATCTCGCATGGCGACAAACGCCAATCCAGGGGCATTTCGGAGCGCTTTGCCC
The DNA here is from genome assembly GCF_018617975.1 of Exiguobacterium sp. s21. Classification (NCBI taxonomy): domain Bacteria; kingdom Bacillati; phylum Bacillota; class Bacilli; order Caryophanales; genus Exiguobacterium; species Exiguobacterium sp. s21. The sequence goes on from NZ_JACSLF010000003.1 coordinate 147,751, forward strand.
GAGACGAACGTCACCAGATGCGCGAACGAATAGTCGGTCACTTTCGTCCCAACCACACTGATGGCATCAATCGCAATCTTCGTCGGATGTGTGTGTGCATACTTACGCAACTGGTCCAAATCGACCAGCTTCCCCGTCGACGTCTCGCAATGGACCGTCCAAATCCAATCTGGTGCATGTTGTCCGATTCGCTTTAAGTCGAGACGACGCCCAGCCGAAAGCGGGACGACATCAAATTCAAGACCAGCCCGATTGGCATGGTCAATCAGCCGCCGTCCGAACTCCCCTGTGTCGATGATCACGCCACGTCCGTGCAACTGGGCAGCGACGGCATCGTTCGCAATCGTCCCGCTCCCGAGTAATGTGTAAACATGAGGCAACTTGACGAGATGGCTCAGCCTCGACTGGACCGAATGGAGCAAACGGCTGGCCTCAGTCGACCGATGTGATACCGGCTGAGCGGCAAGCGCAGCGCGCACTTGATTCGACAGTTCGACGGGACCGGCGAGGAGTAACTTTGGCCGCAACGTTCGAGCGGTCTCTGACTGCATGAACCCAGAGCGCGTCAACTGCATCGGCACGTATAACGCCTCCGCCGTCCCGACCGGTTCTGCGAACGGGATAAACCCGAACCGTCGATATAGCTTCTGTTCGCGTACGGTTCCGCTGATGACAATCCCTTCCACACCCCGGTCTGTCGCTTCCATGAGCATCGCTCGCATAAGTCCGGCAAACGTCCTTGTGTTCCGATAGGCGGGCGTCACAGCCAATAGTCGGACTTCAATCCACTCTCCCGGCGGCAGCGTCACACCTTTTTGTTCAAGTGAAAACGGGTGTTCGTCACGGATGGCACACATGGCGACGAGCTGCCCGTCTGCCAACCCAATCCAGTATGTATTCGTATCATGGAAGCGATCGACGAGTCGTCGCTCCTCGTTCGGATGGTGTTGCGGGATTTCTTCGACAAACGTCTCATAGTTCAATCGATGAATCGCTTCCGCATCCCCCGGCGTCGCTCTTCGAAATTCAAGCACGTTGTTTCCCCCTTATATGATGGTACATGATCAAAATCATCGTCAAACTGGCCACACTGACATCTGTTGCGTCCCCCCAGGCCGCGAGCGGCAAGAGCATGAGCATGACAAGCCCCGTCTCGCGCGAGTTACGCGTCAGTTTGATGAGAATGAGCAACATGGCAAGTCCTGCTAAAAACCATAACGGGCTGTACGCTAATATAATTCCAGAAAATACGGCGTACCCCTTCCCACCGGTGCGAATATGCCACATCGGATAAATGTGCCCGAGCGTCAAGGCGAGTCCGGTCTCAAAAAAATATGGACCGCTGATTGACAACACGAGTACCGTCTTCAAGACGTCGAATCCGTAAACGAACAAGAACGCTCGCTTCCCGCCAATCCGTAACGCATTGCGGGCACCGGTGTTTCCCGACCCACTCGTTGCCAAGTCTTGACCGCTCCACCTGCCGTATAAGCGCCCGCCAAGTATACTGCCGACGACATAGCCCAAGATGATGACCCACATAGCGACCCCTCCCCCGTTGTAAAATTGTGTATGATTTTTGAAATCGGGTACCTTCTTAATGTGCACCTAGACGAAAGGGGAAATCAAGATGCGAGTGGAGAACAATTTCATCAACGGAGAATGGATTGATACATCGGACACGATCGTGGTGCGGAATCCCGCGACCGGCAACATTATGGCCACGGTGACAAAGAGCGACACCGCCGAAGCGAAACAGGCTGTCGATGCCGCCCACGACGCCTTGAAGGACTGGCAAGAGAAAACGGCAGAAGAACGAGGCGCCCTCCTGCTCGAATGGAATCGACTGATCGATGAACATACGGAAGCCATCGCTCGGACGATGGTCGAAGAGCAAGGCAAGCCGCTCCAAGAAGCCATCGGCGAAGTCCGCTATGCGAACGGCTTTATCGAGTGGTACGCCGCGGAAGGTCAGCGCGTGTACGGCGAGACGATTCCGGCATCGTCAAACAAGAAACGCATCTTTGCCATTAAACAACCGGTCGGCGTCGTCGCCGCCATCACCCCATGGAACTTCCCGGCCGCCATGATCACCCGAAAATTGGCGCCGGCGCTTGCCGCAGGTTGTACCGTCGTATTGAAACCGGCATCAGCGACACCATTGACGGCGATCGAACTCGTCAAACTGGCTGAGAAAGCAGGCTTCCCACCCGGTGTCATCAATCTTGTCACCGGGAAAGCTTCTGACATCGTGAACACGTGGCAACACGACCCCCGTGTCCGCAAATTGACGTTCACCGGTTCGACCGAGGTCGGCAAGACGCTCATGCGCGGCGCCGCCGATACAATGAAGAAAATCTCGCTCGAGCTCGGTGGTCACGCCCCGCTCATCGTAACGGCGCAGGCAGATCTCGACAAGGCCGTCCCGCAAGCCGTCGCCACGAAATTCCGTAACGGCGGACAGACGTGTGTCTGCGCCAACCGGATTTATGTCGAGCAGTCCATCGTCGATGCGTTCTCCGAAAAATTCATCGAGGCCGTCGCGGCGCTCGAAGTCGGGAACGGACTCGATGAAGGGACAGACATCGGCCCGCTCATCGACGAGGCTGCGGTCGATAAAGTCATGAAGCACTTGGAAGACGCCCAAATCCGGGGCGGGGAAATCACGGGTGGCGAACAGCTCGACGGATTGTTCGTCCGACCGGCCGTCGTCCGCTATGCGAATGAGGATATGCTATGTATGAACGAGGAGACGTTTGGGCCCGTCGCCCCAATCGCGTCGTTCGATACGCTCGAGGAAGTGATTGAGCGGGCGAACGCGACCCCGTTCGGTCTCGCCGCCTACGTGTTCACACAAGACATCAACGAGGCCCTCTATTTGGCCGAAGCGCTCGAATACGGCATCGTCGGAGTCAATGACGGTCTCCCGTCGACACCGCAAGCACCGTTCGGCGGGTGGAAGCAGAGCGGTCTCGGACGTGAAGGTGGTCACCATGGCATCGAAGAATTTTTGGAAATCAAATATATCTCGCTTGGCCTTTAAAGAAATTCCGGTTGAACGCGATGTTCAACCGGATTTTTTTATGATTCGATATACGTAATCAAGTCGTTCGGCGTCGCAATCACATGATCCGCGAGAGCCCATTCATCCTCGTTTCCAAACCCAAAGCCAGTCAAGACGACCGGGAAGTCATGGGCCCGAGCTGCTTCGACATCCGATTTCCGGTCCCCGACCATCACATAGTCGTTCTCGCCGTGACGGAGGCGATGCGCCGTCAAAATGTCGGCTTTTTTCTCACCACTTACGGATTCGAGGCATTCTGGCGCCGTCATGAACTGGCGAATGTTTTGCGAGTCAAGAATCAGGTTCAAATAATGGACGCCGCAGTTGCTCGCGGTCGTCAACGTATGCCCTTTTTTATGAAGCGCCTCGAGCATCTCGTAAATCCCGTCGAACAAGACGTGTTGGCCTTCCATCGCTCGTTCGAGCGTCTCATGACGAAGTTTGCGAATTTGGCGGATCTCCTCGATTGTCGCCTCCGGGATGACGTGCTCCCAAAATGCGTTACCGGCCAATCCGTATCCCGATCGGACCGCGTCCTCGCTCGGTTTCGGTAAATGTGGAAGTTGTTCCAACGCCTCGTGGATTGCTTGCGTCATCGGTCCGGTCGTGTCGACGAGCGTCCCATCGATATCAAATAAAATGACTGCCATTGTCTGGTCCCCTCTCTCTTTCCTATGTTCCTACCGTAGCAGAATCCCCTGAAAACCGAAAGCGGAAACGTCACACGCAAATCTCACCTCTAAAAGTGAAATTCAGAGTCCATAAAAAAACGGCTGAACAAATGTTCAACCGAGAACTGTCAGCCACGCCAGAAACTCATACCGCCTTTGACCGAGTAGACGTCCGTATAACCCGCGCTCTTCAACATGGCCGCGGCCCGTTGACTTCGCATCCCGCTTTGACAGATGACGTAGACCGGACGTTCTTTATCTTTCGGATATTGGGCACTCGCGTTCCCGAATCCCGATAACGGCACATTTTTCGCTTGCTTGATATGCCCGCCCCGGTATTCGTGTGGTTCACGAACGTCGAGCAGTTGAATGTTTCGCTCTTCGGCAATCTTCCGTTTCAATTCATCCGTCGAAACTGTTTTGACGCTGTTTCGCTTCGTCCACCAAAAATAAATCAATCCAATCACTACTGCAACAAACAAGAAGTCAAGCATAGTCACGCCTCCGTTAGCTATATTTTAGTTAACCTAATTATACCCCCTATGGTATATAAGTCAACGCGAACGCCTCACAAAAAAAGCTGTGCCACAGGGCACAGCTTAAAAGTCGAGCAATGAATCAGTTTTCGGTTTATCCTCTTCTTCAAGCGGAATTCCAAGGAACGCCGCCATCTGGCGATCGAGCGGCGGCTTCGACTCGACCGGTTGGGCCACAGGAACCACTGCTTGTTGCGTCGGAGCCGAATCGGCGAGCAGTAGCTCGCAATACCCCATCAGCTTGGCCAAGTGGCGCTTCTGGGCCTCTCCGCTCGATTGTTCGATTTGTGTCATCACTTGCTTCATCTGCAGGATGACCTGTTGTTCCGTAATCATCTATCGCACACATCCTTTACCGTTCCATTCTGAGGCAAACGAGGGGCTGGCCGCAAGTCCGATGCTCGTCAGACGTGGGTCTCCGCACGCGTCTTAAGCCAAGATTGGAACGCCTCAAAGTCGAACCTGACTTGATTGGCGTAAAATTGGGACCACCTTGTGATTTGACGGATGAACAGCGGCCGGGAGACGCCGATGGCCGAAGCAATCCGTTCACTCGCCTCATAATCGAGCACGTTTGCGTCCGCGTCCGCCCGGGCATGAATCTTGGCGGTGATCTCCGCCTGCACTTTCAACGTCTCGATGAGCGATTCCTCATTCTTGATGTGCTTCGCTTTCACTTTTCGCTTATACGGTGACCGCTGACGGACGTAGTATTCATTCCCATCAATCGTCAAGTAGCCGAGATACGGGTTACGACTGTGCACCATGGCACGCTGAGCCGCGATGACACGGGCCCCTTGATGGGACAGCCCGTCCTCAAACAATGGATGCGTCGGCAAGAAGAGAGACGGGACAGCTGATTGCGCCTGCTTCATTTCGAGAATGATATCCTCGTCATGCTCCTCGTCCGCGCCTTCAATCAAAATATAATACCGTTCGAGCCCGATTGAAGCGGTACCGCTCTCCCGTTTGATGGCGATGTCTTTAATCTCATAATGGTCGGCGTGGTGACGATGCTTTTCCGACAAGGATGCCAAATAGTCAGGCCATGCCTGCTTGATTTGCTTCGCCGTCTTCGGACTGACCGGAACGAGGTCGTCACTCGTCGCAAAGTAACGCTCCTCATCCCGCACTTCCGTCCGCTCGGCCATGAACGCGTCTTTCTTCTTCTCGGCCTTTTTAATCACTTTCTTGATCGCTTTGCACGTGTTTGCTTTCGTGAATTGGACATCCTCGTCTTTCCCATTCGCATAGCGCTCCATCGCGCGCGCATACGTGTCGGCATACGTCTCGATGGCCCGAGTTGCGTCAAAACCTGACTCGGCGGCAAACAAGTCGACCGAGATGGCCATGCGCAGCACGTCAAACAAATAAGAGCCGAGATACGCCTCATCAAAATCGTTCACATCGTAAATGATCGTCCCGGCGCCATCCTCGAACACACCGAAATTCTCAAAATGGAGATCTCCTTGAATGAACGTCGGATGGGACGCATCCGTATCGAACGCGAGCGGGACTTTCGCAAAGTCGTAATAGAACAAGTGCGAACTCCCCCGGAAAAACGAGAACGGTGTCGCGCTCATCTTGTTATACTTCTCGTCTCTGGCGGCTTCCGATAGATTCCGAATCGATTTGTCGTAATAGTCCAAGACGGTCGCGAGCGTCTCACGACGGATCTGTTGTTTGACGGATGTGAACATGACCTTCTCTCCTTCACGTATCGAATAAGTGCTTGTACTCTCCATAACCTGCAGACTCTAACTCTTCTTTTGGAATGAAACGGAGTGCTGCCGAGTTGATGCAGTAGCGCAGACCGCCTAGTTCTTTCGGGCCGTCATCGAATAAGTGACCGAGGTGACTGTCGGCTCCTTTCGAGCGGACCTCCGTCCGGACCATATGGTGCGTCGTGTCCATGTTCATGTCGATACGCTTTTCCTCGATCGGACGGGCGAAGCTCGGCCAGCCGCAATTCGACTGGAACTTGTCGCGCGACGTGAAGAGCGGCGTACCATCAATCACGTCGACATACAATCCTTCTCGTTCCTCGTCCCAATACTCATTTTGAAACGGGGGCTCGGTCCCGTTCTCTTGCGTGACTTTATATTGGATCGGCGTCAAGCGGTCTTTCAGTTCTTTCTGAATTTTCTTGTCGCTCCACGCCTCTTTCACAAACTTGGCGCGGCCTGAACCGACCCGATACATCTCGTAACGGAACGGATTTTTCTTATAGTAGTCTTGATGATAGTCTTCGGCTTCCCAAAACGTTTTCGCGGGACGAATCTCGACTTCGATCGGTCGGTCGAATCGACCTGAGTCCTCGATTTCTTGCTTTGAACGTTCCGCTGCCACGCGCTGTTCTTCCGAATGATAGAAGATGGCCGGTCGATACGATTCACCGCGGTCATTGAATTGTCCGCCGCCATCGGTCGGGTCGATTTGACGCCAATAGATGCGCAACAGTTCCTCATAGGAAATGACTTCCGGGTCAAACGTGACCTCGATCGCCTCAAGGTGACCGGTCGTCTCCGAACAGACTTGTTGATAGGTCGGGTTGTCGACGTGCCCGCCCGTGTAGCCAGAAATGACCTGCTCGACCCCTTCGTATTTATGAAACGGTTTGACCATGCACCAAAAACAGCCTCCCGCGAATGTAGCTTTTGCCATAATAAATCCCTCCTTACTATGTAGTGTACCCAAAAAATCTCGTCGACAACAAAAAACGAGAACCACGAACGTGTTCTCGTTTTAGTCTTCCTCGACCTGATTCATGTGCCGCATCACTAAAAATAAGATGACGCCGACGATAAGCGCCCCGAGCACGGTCAACGCCATATTCCCTCGAGCCGATAATGTATAAAAGATGGCTAACCCGATCAAGATGAGCGCGATCGGAATGAAGGCTCGCTTAAAATGATCCCAATACCGCACGGACAGTCCCCCTTTTTCTCTATCATACCAAACTTATTTGTTAAGATAGAGTGGAAGATGATGTTCCATTTTAAAGGAGGCACCTAGTATGGAGGTTGAACGGTTATGGGCCAATCGCCCGACGCTGATGTGGGAAGACCGGATGAATGAAGGCGATGACGTGTATACCGTCGAGATCATCTTTGCAGTCGATGCCGTGCTCCGACGGTACGTGACCGCCTTGACACATGCAGACGGGACGGAAGTAAACGTGTTAACGGCCGTCCGCGACGTCGTATTGCGTTTAAACGAAATTGATGAAGATCACGACCATTTCATCGAGACGGTCGAGCGTGAGGAATTGTACGACTTCATACAAGCCGGTGCCGTTCTAGCTGGTTATGAGACAACAGAAGACGTGACGGAAGAATGGCGGGAATGGTGAACACATTCCCTTCATTCAAAGAGCGTCAACTTGATTTGAATATGCTAAACTGAAACTAATTATTTCCATTTCACGTTAGGGGATGCGTTCATGCTCACAATCATCAACTCATTTTTTCTGAATCTGTGTATCCTGTTCACGTTATTCACGATTTCGTTTCTCCCTTTCCGCAACCATCCACGACTCACACCGAAATCGCCGTTGAAAGGCAGAATCCTGCTCGGCGTTCAAACCGGGGTCGTCGCCTTGATTTTACTGGCGAACGCACTGCCGCTTGAAGGTATCCTGATTGATTTGCGCTCCATCCCAATCTCACTCGCCGTCCTGTTCGGCGGTTGGGTCAGTGGAGCCGTTGCCGGAATCATCTTTTTGATCGGTCGGTTCTTTATGATCACGGATGGTGAGTATGTCGGCTTTTATTTGGCTGTCCTTACAATGACTAGCCTTGTCGTCCCGACCAGTCTATTACGCTTGAAACTCGACAATACCCGAAATACACTACTCGTTTTTACGACCATCAGCGTTGGCGTCTTTGGATCGGCTCTTTATTATGCGTTACCACTGGAGCTGCTTTATCCAATCTTATTTGTCTATACCATCATGGCATACGTCGGAGCGTGTGCGGCCTATCGCCTGTTGCATGAGCTGCGCCGTCACTTTGAGAACGTCCAGCATCAGCAACAACTTGCCCGGACGGACGCACTGACCGGCATCGCCAACCGGCGCTTGTTGAATGAAGCGATGGCCAATTTGAACGTCGAGGCGAAAGAATACGCCTTGATTCTCGTCGATATCGATCACTTCAAACGCGTCAACGACACGTACGGCCATGACGTCGGCGACGACGTATTACGTGAACTCGGCATGCTACTCGTCGCCGAGAGCGAGGAACGACATCTCGTCGGTCGCTTCGGTGGAGAAGAATTTTTAATCATCATGCCGAACGCCAATCGAGATGAAGTGACTCGCCTCGCTGAATCTATACGAGAAAAAGTCTCGACGTTCCCGTTCGAGACGAGCGCGGGGACGCTCCATATCACCGTTTCGCTCGGGGCCTGCCATTCGAACGATATCGAAGTCGACAGCGTGTTGAAACATGCCGACGAAGCGTTATACCACGCAAAGGAATCGGGACGAAATCGATTCATTCTGGCGTCGTAAAGCGCCTCATGTTCGCAAAAGATTGCGATTTTCCGCAGTTTTCCCGCTTTACTTTCAACTAGTGAATCGGTACACTAGGCTAGACTTTGATTCGACTATCCTTACAGTGATCATAGATTTGGACAGAAAAAGGGGAAACACATTTCATGACAGTATTGTTATCACTATTCGGTTTGATGTTTGTGGGATCGTTCATCCTCGACTATCAACGTGGCAAGACGTTCCGGCAGTCGCTCTTCGGGGGAGTCGATACGATGAAACGGAACTTGTTTATCTTTTTACGCACGTCCCTCTCGATGATGATTTTTATCGGTCCGCTCCTACTCATCTCCATGTTCGCCTTCTCAGAACTCGTATCGTTCGAGACGGTCGCCGCCTTCATGATTGCCGTGCTCAGCATCGGGTTCGCGGAACGCATCATCGGGATGATCGTCGCACCGCTCGTCCGGACGTTCTGGCACCAACGCGGAAAATTAATGCCGCTCTATCTTGATGCAGGTCTTTACATTTTCTTGCTGTCGATTCTCATCCTCGAGTTCTTGATGAACATTCCAGGTGTTGAACTCGGTGCTTCTGCCATCGCGGTATTTTATGCGTTCGCGCTCTTCTATACTCGTTACTTGTTCAGCTTACTTCGCTTCACGCTTCGCAAGGGCGTACCGTCGAGCTGACAACAATCCGCAAACAGTTTGGTTTGCGGTTTTTTTGTACATTTTACTAATTGACAATGAGAATCGTTATCACTTATACTTTAGTTGTAGCTCCCAAAGCTTGACGTAAACGTTCCCCAAACCAATACGTCACGTGGATTCCCCTCCACGACACTCTTTTTGAAAGCAATGCGACAACCCCCATTTGTTGCACCCAAATTTGCCATCCAAAAAAACGAGCGGCTCTCCGACGGAGCCGCTCGTTTTTTCATGCAAAGATATCTTGTTCGATTTGTTTCAAGCCATAGAAGACACCGTGTGCCTGCATCAGTTCATCATACGATCCGGTCTCGACGATGCGTCCGGACTCCATGACGATGATGTGATCGAAACGTTCGAGCCCAGTCAGACGATGGCTGACCATGACGAGCGTCGCTTCATCGGCTTGACGCAAAATCTCGGCGAACACGTCCGCCTCGGTCCGCGCATCGAGGGCCGATGTCGCTTCGTCAAGTATCCAGAGCAATCCATTCTTCAACAAGGCTCGGGCGATGGCAAGACGTTGCCGCTCGCCGCCCGATAAGTTCGTCCCTTTCTCAAGGACGGGCTCGTCGAGCGAGAAACCGAGGCGGACACTCGCGAGTGCCGCTTCCATCTCAGCGTCCGAGAAATTACCGGCGAGCTCCAAGTTCTCTCGCACCGTCCCGAAGAAGAAGTGGTTCTCTTGAAGGACGACGCTGGCTTCACGCCAGACCGATGCTTGGGTCACATCGTCCAACCGCTGTCCATTCAATCGGATCTCACCAGACTCAGGTCTGACAAAAGCGAGCAACAGTTGAAGTAGTGTCGATTTCCCTGAGCCGCTCGGTCCGACGATAACGGTCTTTGAACCGCCTCGTAACGTCACGTCGACGCCGCTCAGCACGTCACGGAACGTGTCCGGGTAGCGATAGCTCACGCGTTCGAACGATACGTCAGGTGCTGTCTCGAGCGCTACGTCGGTACGGGCCGACTCGGCAGCGACAATCGCTTCACTCGGCTCGACCACTTCGAGCAGTCGATCGGCCGCTTGCTTGCTGTCAGCAAAGTGGCCTGGGAAGACTGCCATCGGTGTCGCGTTCTCAAACGCGGTGAGCGACATCATGATGAGCATGGCCAAGAAGAGGCCATTTAATTCCCCGTCGACGACAAGATAGGCCCCGATGGCCAAAACACCCCATGAGACGAGTAAGGACGCCGCCACGACGAGCGAGGAGTTGAAGAACTGGTTCGTCACATCTCGTTTTTGGGCATCGGCGTAGCGGTCGCTCTGTTCAAGCAGTTCGTTGCGCGTTTGACCAAGCCGATGGTGCAACAACAGGTCGCGATAGCCGTACATCATCTCCGTCATCCCACTCGACAGGTCTCCTCGCAAGGTACGGAGTTCCCGGTCATGCTTGGCACGGACACGGGCGAAGAAGGCCGGGATCAAAAAACCGGTCACGAAGACGCCGAACAAGATCCAAACGCTGACCCAGACCGAGAAGTATGTGACGAAGAAAATCGTGCTCAAGAAGACGAGTACCAAGATAATCGGCGGATAGAACACCCGTAAAAAATAGTTCTGCAAGCTCTCGACGTCACCGACGACGCGAGCGAGCAAGTCCCCACTCCGATATTTGGCAAAGATGCTCGGGACGAGCGGCTCGAGTTGACGATAAAATCGGACCCGGAGTTCGCTCAAAATCGTGAACGTCGCCCGGTGCGAGGCGAGACGCTCCTGATAGCGCGCACTCGCCCGAATCACACCGAACAGTTTAATCAAAACGACGGGCACCATGAGCGCATACAGCGGCGGCACGAGCCCAGCCCGTGAGACGAGGTATCCGCTCGCCGCGAACAAAGCGACGGCTGCGATGCCAGCGACATAACCAAAGAAGACCGAGAGGATGATATCCTTTTTCTCTCGCATCATCCATTTCGTGATCGTCCAAAGGGAATTCATCCTCTCACCCCTTTCTGTAGCGTGAATAAGTCAGCGTATTGCGGAACGCTGAGCAGTTCGTCATGTGTGCCTTGGGCGACGAGACGCCCTTCGTCCATGAACCAAATCGCATCGGCTTGTTTGATCGTATGCAGACGATGCGCGACCGTGACGAGCGTTGACTCACGTGACAACTCATCGATTGAGCGCCGAACGACTTGTTCGGTCACTAAATCAAGTCCGGTCGTCGGTTCATCGAACAAGATGATGCCGGGACGTTTCAAGAAGGCCCGGGCCAAGGCGAGCCGCTGCCGTTCGCCTCCGGATAAGCCGTAACCCCCTTCACCGAGTTCGGTATGAAGACCGTTCGGCAACTGAGCGATGACATCGTTCAACCCGGCTGCCGTCGCCGCCTCGAGAATCTTCGCTTCGTCCGCCGCCTCACCGAGGGCGATATTATCGGCGACGGTGCCGGCGAACAAATACGGATTTTGTGAGATATAGCCAATCGTGTCATACCATGACGTATCGGTGTACGTCTCGAGCGGTTCACCGTCCACGAGGACACGTCCGCTGTCAGGTTTGACGAGCCCCGATAACACGTTCAAGACGGTTGTCTTCCCGGACCCGCTCGCCCCGACGAGCGCCACGTGGGCACCGGCAGGAATCACGCCGCTTAAAGGCTGGAGCGTGAAACGCCCCCCTTCATAGGCGAATGATGCTTCGTCGAGCTCGAGGTCGGGTGTCCGGCTCGTCAACGTCCGGTCGCCCCACTGCAGACGTTCATCCGGTGCGTCGAGCGCCTCGAAAATACGATCGGCCGCCCCCATGCTGCCGCGTCCGGTATGGAACGCACCGCCGAGGTCTTTGATGGCCAAATAGTATTCCGGAGCCAAGACGAGAATCAAAAAGCCGGAGAAGAACGTCAAGTTCTGCCAGACGACCATTTGCAGCGCCACTTCGAGCGCCACGACCCCTGTGCTGAGCATCGAGATGAACTCGAGCATGAGACCCGACAAGAACGCCGTCTTCAAGACGACCATCGTCGCGTCGCGGAAGTCGAGACTGCTCTTTTCAATCGCTTGCGCCTCACGCTCGGTCCGACCGTAGAGTTTCAATGTCGTCAATCCTTGCAACACGTCCAAGAACTTTCCGGAGAACTGGTTCATCTTCTCCATCTGTTGTTCGGATTTTTTCTGCGTCGCAATCCCGATGATAATGAAAAAGATTGGGATGAAGGGCGCCGTCACCATCATGATGACGCCCGAGATCCAATGTTGGCTGAAGACGACGACGAGAATGAGCAGCGGAATGATCGACGTTTGAATGACTTGCGGCCAATATTGGCTGAAGTAGGCGTCGACTTCATCGACCGCGTCCATGAAGACGCTGACTTTCTTTCCGGACTGGCCGGACAAAGATGTCTCGATCGGATTCGATGTATAACGGTCAAGCAACTGCAACCGGAGTGTCCGTTTCGCTTTCTCCGCTAGACTAGCTCCGATTCGTCCTGACATGTAGCCGAACAAAGCACGCGTGACGAGGGCGAGAATGAGCCAGCCGAGCGCCGGGATGATGCTTTCAAACGATGCATTTTTTAAAAAGACCTGGTCGACGATATCGACGATTAAATACGCCTGCGCCAAAATCGACAATCCGATCATCACCGCGGCGATGACGAGTCCGACGATATGGCGTTTTTCAGCTAAAGCGAGAGCTTGCAGTCGTTTCACTGCGTTCATCCTTTCTATACTATCCAAAACTTTTCTTTGTGAGGATTCTCACTAATTATAACTGATGCACACGACCATGGCGAACGCTTCGCTTAGCCAGACATGCAAAAGACGCCGCGTATATCACGTGGCGTCATACGGTCGACTGTTCAAAGTATTCGGGATGGCCAATCATCAATTCACGCGCATCGAAGTGAAGCACCTCTTCTTTTCGTAAGCGCGATAAGATGTTCGACACGGTCTCCCGTGACGTGCCGGATAAGCGTGAGATTTCAATCGTCGTGAACGGACACCGGACGCGAACCCCCTCTGCTTCCGGTTCCCCGAGGTCTTCAATCAAGTAATGGATCGTGTTGAGTACGCGTTCGGTCGCACTCGGAGTGATGATGTCCTGCACCCGTCGTTCGTGCAAGTCGAGAATCCGATTCATCTGTCCGACGATATGGAGTAACATCGACGCGTTCCGAGAGACGAGTTGTTCGAATCGGTCCGTCGGCATATAGATGACCTCGATATCGGTCAACGCCTCCGCCGAATGTTGATAATACGGTTCCGTCATCAAGCCGCGATACGGGAACAGTTGCTTCGGTTTCAAGTAGTCCGTATATTGATGGGTCGCCGTCTCGTTGTTGCGCTCGAGCTTCACGTAACCGCTGATTAAAAAGTAGACGCGCTCCCGAGGATCGCCTTCCATGAATAAGAGCTGTCCTTTCCGGTACGTTCGACAATAGACATGGGGCAACAGTGCCTCGAGCTCACGGGCGGTACATTTGGTGAATACATCGAGTTGCCGCAAGTCGTCTACGGTCCATTTCGGTTTCATGTTGAACCCTCCAATCTATCTTGCCTCTCCTTTTAGTATAGTTGGATTCAATTTGAAAACGCTTACAAAATCCAACGATTTTCTGACAAAAAAAGAGGGGCTTTCACCCTCTTCGTCACAGCACGTTATTCAGTCGAGCATCAACTCCATGATCGCATCTTGCAGGTCACGGTCGAGTTCAAGCGCGTGCAAATCGAACAGCCATGCCTCGAGCCGCGTCTTCGCTGCCGCCGATCGATACAACTTGTCTTTTAAATCATAAGAAATCTCGGCGCGGTCCAAGAAACGATACAAACGATCGAGCCGGTGATCGTTTGCCGTCAGTTCGACCGGGAGCGACACCGTCATCTCTTCATCAATCGGACCGAGTTCGAGGCGCAGTGTCTGGGTCTCTCGATTGTATTCACCAGAACCGGTCACACCTCGGAGGAGTAACGTGACGTTACGGTCAGACGGCAAGACGGTCCGGTCACCTGTAACGTGAATGTGGAGTTTCCGTTCCTCCCAATCAAGCGTGAACGTCGTCTCAGCGTAAGCACCCGTCTCATAGTCACGGTCCGACCCGTTGTCTTCATAGAGCGTGAACGTATTCGACGCGCCCGGGAAGACAAGAACTTCCAATTCGAACGGGTTATCCGTATCGTTACGGCCCGAGTAATGCCGTGCCATCGGGATGATGGCCCCTGCTTTCGCGAACACTGCTTGTTCGTCAAGTCCCCGGAACACCCGAACCGACTTCTCTCCCGCATAGCGATGACCGGTAAAGAAATCGAACCAGTCACCTTTTGGTAACCAGACGTTCGTCGCTGCGACGTGGAGCTGTTTATTCATCGGCTCGACGATCGGAGAGACGATGAGCTCACTGCCGAAGTAGTATTCGTTCGGTACTTCATACGCCGCGTCCTCATCCGGATGTTCATAATACATCGGTAAGATGAGCGGCAAGGCACCCGCGTGGTTCCGCCAGTTCATCGTATAGATGTACGGGATCAATTGATGGCGCAGACGCAAGAACGTCTTCATCGACCGCTCCGCCTCGAGACCGAAGCGCCACGGCTCCTTGCCGTTGAACGTACTGAACGTCGAGTGCAGGCGCATAATCGGACTGAACACACCGAACGCGACCCAACGTGCGGCGAGCTCATCGTCTTTTGAACCTCGGTAATGCCCACCGATATCGTGACTCCACCAACCATAGCCGATATTGGAAGCCGTCGCCGTAAAGTACGGCTGGAACGCGAGCGACGCCCACGAAATCAACGTGTCTCCCGAGAAACCGACCGGATAGCGGTGACTGCCCGGGCCCGAATAACGGGAGAAGATGATTGGTCGATCACCATCCCGGGCGATGTCGGCCGCATGATAGTGGTTCAGCATCCAGAGCGGGTCGAGCCCTTCCATTTTCGACGTCGAGCCTTGTTGCCAGTCGATCCACCAGAAATCGACGCCGTCGTCTTCATGCGGATGATGCATCTGCTCGAAATAGGCTTGAATGAAGCGTTTATCGGAAAAGTCGAACGGGATGCGGTCGCCTTGGGACGGATCGATGCCCATCGCCTCGGCCATCGCCACATATTGGTCTTCGAACGCACGCACGCCATCCGCCGGATGCAAGTTCAACGTGACGAGCAACCCTTCTTGCTTGAGCCACGTCAAGAATCCTTTCGGGTCCGGGAACAAGTTCTTATTCCATGAGTAGCCCGTCCATCCGCTCCCGTATTCTTCGGGGACGTCGGTGACGTGCCAATCCATGTCGATGACGCTGACCGAGAACGGGATGTCCTCTGTCTTAAACCGACGCATGAGTTCTTTATATTCCGTCTCGTCGTAGCGCCAATAGCGGCTCCACCAGTTGCCGAGCGCTTTTCGTGGCAACAGCGGCGTCGGGCCGGTCAATTGATAGAAGTCACGGAGTGCACGCTTATACTCATGCCCATACCCGAAGTAATACAAGTCATGGATATGTTTACGCCGCGGTTCGACGAAACGGTCCTCGGTCATGATGAACGAATCAGAGTCATCGATGACGGCATACCCTTGTTTCGAGGCGATGCCTTCACCGAGTTCGGTCGCCCCGTCGACGTGGTCGAGCGTTCGCGCCGTCCCTTTCAACGTCCGCTCCGGTCCGTTAAACGTATAGCGGCTATAATACGTACTGAAGTTCCCTTTCACGTCGACGTAAAGCGTGTTCGGCGCGAACGGCCCTTTCGTGTAGTAGAGGTGGACGTGCTCCGTGATGATTTGCAATTCCGTCTCATCCTCAATCACGCGAAACTCTGGGACTACGAACGCCCGGTTAAAGACGACTTGGGTCGGCCGGTCTTCGAACACCCCATCCTCGGCATACTCCATCCGAATCAGTTGGCTCGTCAGTACCGTGAAGCGATAGCAGCTCCCTTGGACGATCGCCCGATCATCTGCCTGCGGTTTCATTTGTTGCGTATAGACGTTCTCCTCTTCAAATAGACGCATAAGCTCGAGCGTTACCGCTCTTTGTCACTTCCCTTCTAAATTGTGCAAACGTTTACACTAACGATGATAACAATGTCTAAATCGACATACAACTTCCCTTCCCCATGTCGGACCATAAAAAACGACGAGATACCATTTCAGGAAAAAAACCGCAGACGCGGACATCTGCGGTTTCGTGCTTATTGTTGGAGCGTCGCGGCGAGTCGGACGCGCGTCCCGACCTCACCTCGGACCGCCGCAAGGGCTTGTTCGAGCGACGTGATGACGGCAACCCGGTCGTGTCCTGATTCGGCGAATTGAAGGGCGGCCCGAACTTTCGGCAACATGCTGCCCGGTGCGAACTGGCCCTCGGCGATATACGTCTCGAGTTGTTCTTTCGTCGTCTCCTCGAGCGCCCGGGCCGACGGTGTCCCGAAATCGACGAACACGTGCTCGACGGCCGTCAAGATGAGGAGCATGTCGGCGTCGACGAGATCGGCGAGTTTCGCAGCGGCAAAATCTTTATCGATGACCGCCTCGACGCCGACATAGCCATCGGCTGTATCGATGACAGGAATCCCCCCGCCGCCAGAGGCGACGACGATGTGCTCATGGGCGACGAGGTCACGGATGACCGCGTGTTCGAGAATCGCCACCGGAAATGGGCTCGGGACGACGCGGCGATAGCCGCGACCGGCGTCTTCTTTGAACACATAACCGGTCGTCCGTTCAAGCTGCTGCGCTTCCGCCTCGTCGTAGAAGGGACCAATCGGCTTCGTCGGGTGACTGAAAGCACTATCGTTCGGGTCGACGACCGACCGCGTGACGATCGGTGCGACCGAACGTTCCAAACCGCGCGATCTCAGAGCTTTCGTGAGGGCATTCTCGAACCAATAGCCAATCATCCCTTGTGTCATCGCCCCGCAAACGTCGAGTGGCAAGGCCGGCGTCGCCGGACTATCTGACGCAGCCTGTTGCAACATCAAATTCCCGACTTGCGGCCCGTTCCCGTGGGTGATGATGACCTCAATCCCTTCGGCGACAAGCGCGGCCAGAGATTCAGCCGTCGCCTCGACGGCTCGAATTTGAGCCTCGGCCGTCGCATCTTTTCCTTGTTGAATCGCATTTCCACCTAGTGCGATGACTACTCGTTTATTCCGCATATTGGTTTCCCCCGATCAAAAGACTGAGATATTTCCTGAGACGATGCGCACGACGGCCAAGATGGCGAGCGCGGTCAAGACCCCGGCCACGATCCATTCCGTCTTCGTCAACGTCTTGATGCCGTTCTCACGTTGCGCCTTGATATAGAGCAACGTACCTGGTGCGTACAGTAAGGTCGTCAAGAGCAGATAGTCGATTCCAGCCGCATAGATGAGCCAAATCCCGTAAATCGAGGCGACGGCTCCGATGATGAGGTCGCGGGTCCGGCGTTCACCGGCGTTATAGCCGATGCCGTTCTTCGCGACTTTGACTTGATAGAAGGCCGAGAAGACGTACGGGATCAAGATGGCGCTCGAAGCGAGCGAGAAAGCGAAATTATACGCCGCATCCGAGAACAGGAACGTGAAGAGGAACAGCTGGATCAATCCGTTCGTGAGCCAGAGTGCGTTGGCCGGCGCGCTGTTCTTATTCTCTTTCGTGAACCATTTCGGGAACACGCCGTCTTTCCCGGCCACGAATGGAATCTCGGCGGCAAGTAACGTCCACCCGAGCCACGCCCCGAGGACAGAGATGACGAGACCGCCGTTGATGAGCATCGCGCCCCACGGTCCGACCGCCGACTCGAGCAAGTACGCCATCGCCGGTTGCGAGGCGTTCGCCACGTTCTCTGGATTCATGAGACCGAGCGACATGACCGAGATGAGCAGATAGATGATGAGCGTCCCGAGCAATCCTATGACCGTCGCTTTCCCGACGTCCGAGCGCTTGCGGGCCCGTCCGGATAAGACGACCGCCCCTTCGACCCCGATGAACACCCATAGTGTGACGAGCATCGTCGAGACGACCTGGTCTCTCACACTACCCCATGAGAAACCACCCTGGCCCCAGAAATCGAACGTGAAATTATCGAGGTTGAAGAAGAATAAGGTGATGGTGATAAAAGCAAAAATCGGTACGAGTTTCGCGATCGTCGTGATGATGTTGATCATGGATGCTTCATGAATGCCTCGTAAAATGAGCGAATGAACGAGCCACAGCATAATCGAGGCGCCGATGATGGAGGCGATGTTTTGACCGCCTTCAAAGATTGGGAAGAAATAACCGACCGAACTGA
Organism: Exiguobacterium sp. s21; assembly: GCF_018617975.1. Lineage (NCBI taxonomy): Bacteria > Bacillati > Bacillota > Bacilli > Caryophanales > Exiguobacterium > Exiguobacterium sp. s21. Next base: position 166,433 of record NZ_JACSLF010000003.1, read on the forward strand.
ACAGGAGCGTCGCATAGGCGACGTTACCAAGCCATGCGGAGAGCCAGTAGCCCCACGCCGAGTTGAACCCCATGAACTGACCGAAGCCGGCCCGGGCGTAACTGTACACCCCTCCGTCGAGGTCTGGACGACGCATCGTCAAATTTTGAAAACTGAGACCGAGTGCGATAATCCCGATTCCGGTGATGACCCACCCAATCAAAATCGCCCCCGCGTTCGCACCTTGGGCCAAATCGGCCGCCAAGTTGAAGGCTCCCCCGCCAATCATCGAACCGACGACGAGTGCCGTCAACGCCCCGAGCCCTAATCGTCGATCCTTTTTCTCCGGTTGTACGCCAGCCGTTCCACTTGAGTCATGCGCTATTTTCGTAGACATTGAACTCATCCCTTTCGTTTAGTACGAACCGGAGGGGAAACCCCTCCCGTCCGTCAGCGTTCAAGCCATTCGTTCGTGTCGGTGAGCGTCGCCGCCATCACCGCTTTAATCGTGTGCATCCGATTCTCCGCCTGATCAAAGACGAAGGAATGACGACTCCGGAACACCTCGTCCGTGACTTCCATCTCGGTCAATCCGTACTCCGCATAGATCGCCCGGCCGACTTCGGTCTCCAAGTCGTGGAAGGCAGGCAGACAGTGGAGGAACATGACGTCCGGATTATTCGTCTTCATGAGCATGTCCATGTTCACTTGATACGGGTGAAGCAGTTTGATGCGCTCGGCGAACTCGGCCTCTTCGCCCATCGACACCCACACATCGGTGTAAATCACGTCGGCGTCGGCGACCGCTTCGTCGATGCTTTCGGTCAACGTGATCTTCGCCCCGGTCTCAGCAGCGACCGAGCGGGCAAAATCGACGACTTCATCCGACGGCCAAAGCGATTTCGGTGCACAGATACGCATGTCCATCCCAACTTTGGCACCACCAATCAAGAGTGTGTTGCCCATATTGTTGCGTCCATCGCCGACATAGACGAAGCGAATGCCAGACAACTCGCCTTTCTGTTCTTTGACGGTCAAGAAGTCGGCCAAGATTTGAGTCGGATGATATAAGTCCGTTAACCCGTTCCATACCGGGACACCAGCATCTTTGGCCAAACCTTCGACCGTCTCATGGGCGAACCCACGGAACTGGATGCCGTCGAACATACGTCCGAGCACGATGGCCGTGTCTCGAACCGATTCTTTTTTGCCGAACTGGATATCCGATTTCCCGAGGTATTCCGGATGCATGCCGAGATCGATGGCCGCCACGGTAAACGCACAACGCGTCCGTGTCGATGGTTTTTCAAACAAGAGCGCCACGTTCTTCCCTTCACAGATGCGGTGCGGGACGTCTTGTTGCTTTTGACGCTTGAAGGCGGCCGATAAATCGATCAAATAGTTCAACTCGTCTCCTGAAAAATCGTTCAATGATAGAAAATGACGGCCTTTCAAATCAAAGTTGTACGTTGTGGACATGCTCGTTTCCTCCTCGTTAAATGTCTTCGCGGATAATCGGACAGCTCATACAGCGTGGACCCCCACGGCCACGCGACAGTTCACTCGACATGATTTCGATGACTTCAACGCCCTCGGAACGGAGCAACTCGTTCGAAACGTAGTTGCGGTCGTACGTGACGACGACGCCTGGGGCGATGGCGAGCGTGTTCGACCCATCGTTCCATTGCTCGCGGGCAGCGGCAATCGGGTCCCCGCCCCCACATGGGATTAAGACGATCTCATCGAGACCGAGTGCGGCTTTCAACACGTTCAACAGATCCGTATGCTGCGTGATGTGAAGTTCGCCTTCAGCGTTCAACGTCAGTTCAAAGATATTCATCTTGCCTCCTGGACCTTGGATGAACGGATGAATCGTGAACTTGTCATGGTCGACCATCGTGAAGACCGTATCGAGATGCATGAACGCACGTGACTTCGGAATTTCGATGGCGATGACTTTTTTGAATGTGCCGCCGTTTTTCAACAAGTTGAGGGCGACCCGTTCAATCCCTTGGGCCGTCGTCCGCTCGGAAATCCCGATGGCGACGACTTCCTTCGACAATACGAGCTCGTCCCCACCCTCCATCGCGAAGCGGTAGTCGCGGTCCGACCAAATCGGGATGTCATGTTTCGCGAATCGTGGGTGATAGCGCATAATATATTGCGTGAACAACGATTCACGACGACGAGCCGGCTCTTTCATCCGGTTGATGGATAGCCCGTTGCCGATTGCTGCCGCCGGGTCACGGGTGAAGTATAAGTTCGGCATCGGATCGAGATAGAACGGATACGTGTCCTCAATCATCTCGTGTAAGTGGCGCCGTTTTTCGGGCTTAATCTCGGACTTTCGAATTCCGGCCATGACGGTCTCAATCAACTTTTCATTGTCGTAGGCGAGCAAATACTCTTTCAGCGTCTCGTACGAACCGTTGATATTTGATTTGGACTCTGACAAGATATCAGCGACGAAACGTTCACGGACACCCGGCAACGACAACGTCTCAGCCATTAAGTTTTCGAGATAAAGCACTTCGACGCCTCGATTTTGCAGCACGCTCGCAAAGTAGTCGTGTTCTTTTTGAATGACTGGAAGATGGGGAATGTCGTCAAACAAGAGTCGTTCCAAATATTCCGGGGTCAAATTTTCGAGTTCGCGTCCTGGACGTTTTAACAGGACGGTCCTGAGTTCACCAATTTCTGAATACACGTGGATCGGATGTTTCAGCGTCGTGTCCCGTGCGGTTTGTTGATCCGTCATCGATATCATCTCGCTTCCTCCTTGTGATTCGGGTGTGTTGCTACCCTTACATTATCAACTTACCCATTTCCACGATGGGCAAGTCCGACGTTCGGACTGTGGTGGATTCCACAGAATAGTGCATAGAGCATGACATGATTTGAATGAACAATCACTCGAGAAACGGTGTGGTCCCTCGAATCGAGGGAAAGTGACGTATACACGCTGTATAGATTGTGAAAAAAAATCATAGCGTTTTTTTGATTTTGTTTGAGCCTTTCGCCAGTCGTGCCATAATATAGACAAATGATGTGAAAAGGAAGTGAGTCGATGGCAATCGAACGTACAGAACGCGCCCGTCATGAAGCCCAAGTGACAGCGCTTATTCAAAAAGGGGACCCGGTCGATTTCCGCGACGTGTTCCTCACCCTCCACCCCGGTGAACAGGCCGACCTGTTCATCGAACTTGAACGTCCGGGCCGTGAGTTCGTCTATGAGGCGCTGTCCCCGGAAGAGTTTACTGACCTGTTTGAAAAGCTTGAGCTCGATGAGCAGGAACAGTTCATCCAAGAGATGCCCCGTCCGTTCGCCGTGCGTGTGTTGAACGACATGTTCTCGGATAACGCCGCCGACTTGATGACCGAGCTCCCTGACGACTTCATGAACGAACTGTTCGAGTTGATGGACGAGACCGAGGCGACCGAGGTCAAAGATTTGATGCGTTATCCGGACGATACGGCCGGTGCCATCATGACGACCGAATTTATCGTGTTGAAAGCGGACAAGACCGTCGGTGCGACGCTCGAAGACTTGCGCGAACTTGGACCGGAAGCTGAGACAATCTATTACTTGTATGTCATCGATACTGATCGCCGGCTCGTCGGCGTCGTCTCGCTACGCGACTTGATCGTCTCCCCGCTCGACGTGCAAATCGCGGACATCATGGGCCGGCGCGTCGTGTCGGCCCACGTCCTCGCCGACCAGGAAGACTTGGCCCGGACCGTTCAGAAATATGACCTATTGGCCCTGCCTGTCATCGATAGCGAGGACCATCCGCTTGGAATCATCACGGTCGACGATGTCATGGACGTCATCGAACGAGAGACGACCGAGGATTTCGAAGAGCTGTCGGCGACGAAAGGTTCGTCCGACATCAACATGGGACCGGTCGAGGCGGCGATGAAACGGGCACCGTGGATTATCAGCCTCATGTTTCTCGGGATGATCACGGCGTCGACGATCGGCGGTTTCGAGGACACGCTCGAAACGATCGTCTTGCTCGCCGTCTTCATGCCGCTCGTCATGGGTTCGGCCGGTAATGCCGCCACCCAATCGCTCGTCGTCGCCGTCCGCTCGATTGCGCTCGGCACAATCAATCGAAAGAACGTGTTGAAGATGATTCGCCGTGAGTTCGGGACGGGGCTATTGCTCGGTCTCGCCTGTATGGTCGTCATCTTCGGCGTCATCACCGTCCTCTATGACAGTGCCTTAATCGGTATGATTGTCGGTCTGTCGATTTTTGCGTCGCTCAGCGTGGCGACCATCGTCGGGACACTCGTGCCGCTCCTCATCAATCGATTGAAACTTGATCCGGCCGTCGCGTCCGGTCCGTTCATCACGACGGTCGTCGACAATCTCGGCTTAATCATTTATTTCACGGTCGCGACTTCGTTGCTTCGCTTTTTTTGACACCTGACCTCTCAGGTGTCTTTTTTTGTTGTGAGGTTTGTTACGGTTCTTTTACAAAAGAGAAAACGGGAAATAATCATACTTCGTGAAGGGTAGTTATGAAAAAGTACTTATAAATAAGAAGAAGTTGAGGGAGGGAATGTCGTTGACCATTCAACAAGTTGTTTACATATTAATCACAGGGGCCTTATTCATGGGGCTTGTCGCTTACGTGTCTTATCGCATGACGAAAGGGAAAGTCGAGAGTGCCGACGACTACTTCTTGGCTGGACGTGGTCTCACCGGTCTATTCATCGCCGGATCGCTCTTATTAACGAACTTATCAGCCGAGCAGTTGATTGGCTTAAACGGGCAATCGTTCGCCGGCAACATGTCGGCCATGGCTTGGGAAGTCACAGCCGGAATCGCCGCCATCATCATGGCGCTCTTTTTACTGCCGCGTTTTCTCGGAATCGGTATTTCGACGATTCCTGAATTTTTGAGCCAACGGTATGACGAGGACGTCCGCCGCTTGACGGTCCTGTTGTTCTTGTTCGGATATATGTGCGTCACGATCCCATCGATGCTCTATTCCGGCGGACTGGCCGTCCTACAACTGTTTGACGTACCGGAATTACTCGGCATCAGCTTCGAGCAGTCGCTCTGGCTCGTCATTTGGTTCATCGGGATTATCGGAGCGGTTTACGCCATTTTCGGCGGACTCCGCGCCGTCGCCGTCTCCGACACGTTGAACGGAATCGGCTTGATCATCATCGGTTTCCTCGTCCCGACGCTCGGCTTCATCGCGCTCGGTGACGGCAACCTCGTCGATGGGATGAAGACGATTGCAACCGAGAATCCAGAGAAACTGAACGCAATCGGTTCAGAGAACGATTCCGTCCCGTTCTTGTCCATCTTCACAGGGATGATTTTCGCGAATTTATTCTACTGGGCGCTCAATCAATACGTCATCCAACGGGCGCTCGGGGCGAAGAACTTGGCCGAGGGTCAAAAAGGGGTGCTTTTCACCGGCTATTTGAAGTTGCTCGTCCCAATCTTCATGTTGCTCCCGGGGATTATCGCATTCCATTTGTATGGCACGAACGTCGACAAGGCCGACCTCGCTTATCCGAGCTTGATTGCCGACTTGTTGCCGATGTGGCTCATGGGCTTTTTCCTCGCCGTCTTGCTCGGTGCCGTGTTCAGCTCGTTCAACTCGCTGTTGAATAGTATCGCTACGCTATTCGTGCTCGATATTTACAAGCCGAAGTTCAAACCGGACGCATCAGACAAAGACTTGATTCGGGTCAGCAAATGGTTCGGGACGTTCGTCGCGCTCGTCTCGTTCTTCGTCGCTCCAAACTTGATGTATGCACCGGACGGCCTTTGGGACTTGATTCGCCGTTTCACCGGCTTCTTCAACATCCCGATTCTCGTCATCGTCTTAATCGGGATGCTCGTGAAGCGGGTGCCGCCGATCGCCGCGAAACTCGTCATCGGCTTCCACGTCGTCACGTATTACTTCCTCGTTTGGGGAACGGAGCAGTGGTTCGGCTTCGACCTCGGCATTAACTTCATTCACATTTACGGGATTTTGTTCGTCCTCGAGACGGCCATCATGCTCGTGTTCGCGAAAGTTCGTCCGATGCAACACATCAATCCGATTCGCATCGACCTCGGTCGCGTCAAACCTTGGCGCCATGCCATCTCGACGTCAATCATCCTGATTGCTTCGATGGTGTTCGTCTACTTCGTCTTCTCACCAATCGGTCTCGCCTACGCGGACGGGATCGTGTCGAGCTGGTTCTGGCCAGCGACACTCGCTTTGGTCGCGACGACGAGCGGGCTCGTCTGGACATCGTATCGCTACTGGTTGCCGAAATATGAGGCTTACTTGACGAATCTCGGTACGACAGACACCGAACGTGAAGAAGCGATTGGTGAATAATGTATTTAGACAAACAGACACGTTCCTTGCTGATATCTTTTAGCAAGGAACGTGTCGATTTGTCTTACTTCTATTCTTCTGTTCATACATGTTTTGGTCCGCTTGATCATACAATTTCTTGAAATCGTTTAACTGTTCCTCCCAAGCTGCACCGACAGCGGCTGAAATATCATTCGATTCAAACACGCTTCTAATGGAAACCGTCAAATCTAGCAATTTATCTTGTTGTAGTTGATCAGTTAATACAACAAATTCGTCGCCTCCAATCCGATAAACGTTTGTGCTTACCCCTTGCAAGAGGAGTCCCGCTTTCTGAAGTAACAAATCACCAGCCGAATGACCTTGATGGTCATTAATTTTCTTCAAGTCATTTAAATCAATGACTATCAACCCTACTTTTTTAAAAGAAAGACGATCAATTGTTTCATTAAAGGCACGTCGGTTCAAAACCCCAGTGAGTTCATCATGACGGCTCACATATTCTAACTCCTCACGTTTCATTACAGCCGCTTCTACATTCCTAATGATTCCTTGTACAGCTACAATCTCACCATTTTTATAAATCGGAGTCGTGTATTCTTCAAAACGCAAGTAACGACCGTCATTAGTTCGCCAACGTTGCGAGATAGCCTCATCGTAACTCATCTTTCCTGAGACTTTATTCATGAGAATTTGATAATCATCTGGGTGAATACGACGAAAACAATCATCTGGATTTTCATAGTTTTCCGCTACAACACCCTCACCTAAATACAAATCAAGGGAAGGACTTATGTAACGAAAACGAAACGTTGGTTTGACTTCAAATATATAAATGACGTCTTTAACGTGGTTACCGAAATGTGCAAACGCCCCGTCCACCTCTTTACGTGATTGAAGTATCTTCTGCGCAACAAGTACCAAAATCAATCCAACTAATAAACCTAACCAAAATTGTTCCATGTTTTCCCGCTCCCCATCTAAACGTACTATTCTATCGTATCATGTTAGCGAAACGCCGCCTGTACCTTTTCCATTATTTAGGTTAATGTTTAAATGTAACGTTCATTTGTTGATGAATGTAAACTTAAACTTAAAATTAGAAGTTGGAGGTCAACCATGAGTCCTGACTGGTCACGCTATGAAGTTTCATCTACTTTTTCTGGATCGGCGCTCGTCATGCGACAAGACGACATCCTGTTCGAACTTCAGCAAGGCTACGCGAATCGGGCCGAACAAATCGAAAATCAAACGTCGACCCGCTTCGGCATCGCTTCGGGCTGTAAGCTGTTCACAGCGATTGCCATCTGCCAGCTCGTCGAACAAGGAAAATTGTCGTTTACGTCGACACTCCGCGAGAGTTTGGACATCGACTTCCCCCGATTTGACCCAGCCGTGACAGTTGAACAGTTGCTCACCCACACGTCCGGCATCCCCGACTATTTCGACGAGTCTGTCATGGACGATTTCGAGGAATTGTGGCGACAGCGTCCAATGTATCACATCAGGCAGCTACGTGACTTTCTCCAGATGTTCCAGCACGAACCGATGCGACAAGAACGGGGCGTGTTCCAATACAATAATGCCGGGTATATCCTGCTCGGCCTCATCATCGAACAAGCGAGCAGGTTGACGTTCTCGGACTATATCGAACGATTCGTGTTCAAACCGGCCGACATGACCGATTCGGGGTACTTCTCCCTCGATGCCTTACCAGCGCACACGGCGCTCGGGTATATCGACCACGCGGACGGCTCTTGGCGGACGAACCACTATTCGATTCCCATAAAAGGCGGCGCGGACGGCGGTGCGTTCGTGACGGCACAAGATATGGCCAAACTTTGGAACGCCCTGCTCGCTCATCGCCTACTTGATGAGGAGATGACATCACGACTGCTGACTCCTCATGTGAAGGTAAACGACAAAGGCGTACATTATGGCTACGGTCTGTGGATTCAATTGGACGCGAATCGACACGTCTTCAAATATCATGTCATGGGCTATGACCCCGGCGTCAGTTTTCATTCTGCTTACTATCCGGCCACAGACATCGTCTCGGTCGTCTGTTCGAACGAGTCAGACGGGGCGTTCGACCTCATGAAAGTCATCGAACAGAAAGCAGATGTGTCTTCTTGAACATCCGCCCATACGAAGAACGTGACTTTGAACAGATTCAAGCGTTGAATGAAACGGAAGGTTGGAGTCAACTCGTCCGACAACACGAGTTGACGAAACAGGCGTGGCGGCAATCGAACGTCGCCTATGTCGTCGAATCAGAAGGACAGGCGATCGCCTACTTGCGTGGATTGACCGACACGACCGTGAGCCTGTACGTGTGCGAACTGCTCATCGCGACCTCGCACCGTCGCCTCGGGATTGGCGAGCGACTGCTGTCACACGTGCATGCGCTCTACCCCGAAACGCGCCTCGAGATGCTCGCGAGCGCTTCATCCCACACGTACTACGAGAAATTGAATTTCCGCCCGTTTTACGGGTATCGAAAGACGATTCACGAATAGGAGGAACTGTCATGAAACTAGCCATTGTGACCGGTGCATCGCGCGGCCTCGGCCGTGCCATCGCCGAAGAACTATTGAAGCGTGATTACGAGGTCGTCAATTTTTCACGGACGCAGGCGACCGATGCCTCGTTCCGTCACGTCAAGGTCGACTTAGCTGATCCGACAAGCACACTGGCCGCAATTGGACAGATGAAGCCGCTCATCGAGACGGCAACGTCTTTGCTCGTCGTCCAAAATGCGGCGTTGATTGAACCGATTCATCGGGCCGGTCAATTGGACGCTGCGCAGCTCATCGCCCACGTCCAAGCCAACCTGCTCGCCCCGATGCTCTTGACAAACGCGGTGCTCGCATACGACCTGCCCGTCTCGCTCATCCATGTGACCTCTGGGGCCGCCAAGCGCCCCATCTCGGGCTGGAGTGCCTATTGTGCAACGAAAGCCGGGCTCGATCATTTAACCGAGACGGTCGCCCTTGAATTGACCGATACGGATGACAAGGTCGCCTTGTTCAATCCAGGCGTCATGGACACCGCGATGCAGGAAAGCATTCGGGCCTCGTCAGAAGACGCGTTCCGTGACGTTGAACAGTTCCGCTCCTATGTGACGGAAGGACGATTGCGCACCCCTGAAACGGTCGCCCGCATCTTGGCGAAACACTTGCTAGACGAGCCGTTCGAGAATGGCAAGACGTATTCGGTGTATGACCTAGACTGATTTTTCACCTGGTATAAAATTCAACCACCCTTTTTAGGTTCAACCGCCTACACTAGAGACAGATGAAATGAGAAAGGGTGGCTAAGTCATGAAGACGATTGCAGGAGGATTATTATTTTTCGGCTTGTTCAGTCTCGGATTGTCGTTCACGATGATTGGGGACACGGCGATTGTCGGAGCGATGGTGAGCGGTGTCGCCATCTTATGTAGCGTCGGACTTTGGTTCGGAGCGACAGAAGTAACGCGCATCCGTGTTGCTCTCCTCGACAGCAAAAAAACGTCTTTCCCTGAATGAGGGAAAGACGTTTTTGGATTCATTGATTGTCTTCATCTTCGTAATCATCATCAGCATATTCCTCGAAATCGTACTCTTCGAAGTCCGCTTCATCGATAAAGATGTCGCGGTCATTGACGACGTGAATCGGACCGTTGGCCACATCGATTCGAATCGTCCATGCCCATGGAATGCGCAATCGGCTATAAACACCTGTCCAGAATTCCATCGATTCTTGCTCGTATCGTTCGAACTCTGCCAGCAACTCTTTAAAGGTTACCCCTGACAACTGAAAGTTTGAGTCTTGGATTCGCTCGAGCGCATTATGTGTCGCCTCGAGTTCCGCCGCACGTACCATCTCTTCGGCCGTTGCCATCTCAAGAATGGTACCATCCGGTGGCAGAATGTCGTATACGTTGAACAATTCGCCTTCTTCTACTTCTTCATCAAACTCATAGTCGTCGTGCCGCATGCTTCATTCCTCCTCACTCTAGTTGAATCTCTTTCATTGTACCATTCCACTCCCTGTTAGAACGAAACATTCGTGTATATATTTTGGCAGGTAGGGAATCATAACAAAGGAATAGAATACGGATCAGCGAAAGGGGCCAATTGACCATGAACGAATCATTTCAAGCACTCGTCCTCGACAAGACGGATGACCATCTTCACGCCAAGGTGACGGACGTCAAACTCGACGCGCTTCCAAAAGAAGAAGACGGTAACGTCCTCGTCGAGATCCATTATTCCGCACTCAATTATAAGGACTCCCTCGGTCTTACCGAACCCGGAAAAATCATTAATCAATACCCGTTCATCCCTGGATGTGAATTTGTCGGCAAGGTCGTCGAGTCCGATCATCTCGACTTCAAAGCCGGCGATGAAGTCATCGCCACCGGTTTCGGGATCGGCGAACGACATTTCGGCGGATTCAGTCAATTTGCACAAGTTCCCGGAAACTGGCTTGTAAAACTGCCTAAAGGTATGGACATGCGTGATGCCATCACAATCGGGACACCTGGATTGACAGCCATGCTTTCAATCGATGCGCTTGAGTCCGCTGGCGTTCGACCAGGGGAAGAAGTGCTAGTAACAGGTGCAACTGGAGGCGTAGGCAGTTTTTCGATTATCTTACTTCATAAACTTGGCTATCACGTCATCGCATCCACAGGAAAGACAGACTCCCCTTATTTGCAAGCACTTGGCGTTGACACCGTCATCGATCGACACGAGCTTGAGGGAGCGGTTCGTCCGTTAGCTCGACAGCGGTTTGACGCGGCAATCGATTCGATTGGCGGGGCCACTCTTGCGAATATTTTGAGTCAAACGCGTTATGAAGGTGCCGTTGCAGCTTGCGGACTTGTCGGCGGTTCCGACCTTCCAACAACTGTTTATCCGTTTATTTTGCGCGGAGTCAAATTAATCGGCATCGACTCGGTCATGCAACCCATCGTACGTCGTCTGAAGGCGTGGGAACGACTGGATGAGCTGCTTGATTCTAACGTGCTCAACCATATGATTCATGAGATTCCGTTGCATGACGTCCCTCGCCACGCTGAGGCGATGATGCGCGGCGAACTGAGCGGCCGGACCGTCGTTCGGATCCATGACTAACAAACAGGGCTGAATCCATCGATTCAGCCCTGTCTCTGTATTCTCCATGGTGGTGGAATTATAACGTGAATCCGGCTGGTGCGTCTTTGACGACGACGATCACCTTGCCTTGGTCTAATTTTTTCTCGAGTTGATCCGCTTCGGTCGATGAGAAGCCGAGCTGTTCGAATTGGGCTCGAAGCTCGTCCCCTTTTTTACGGAACACATTTTTCGCGGCCGTCCCCAGGCCGACGTCTGATGCCGTCACCGTATTCGCGTCGGCATTATCGGCCACACGGTCGGTCCGGTCATCGTCATGGGTGATGACATAAATGTGCTTGTCCTCAATCCCTTTCGCTTTCATCGATTGAATGGCGGTCACGACTTCTTCATCATTTGTGAACTCTTTGTACAAAACTGACATGTGTAGTTCCCTCCTTCGATAGCGTTACAGTAAGAGTAATTACCTTCTTTTCCTAAAATGACACATTAAAAAACGATGACAGCTGTCATCGTTTCGTTAAACGGCCGGTTCTTGGCCTTTTAATTTTTTTAATTCATCGAGCAAAATGTCCGATTCGTTGAACGGAATCGACTCTTGTCCGACTCGTTCGACATGGTCATGACCTTTTCCGACGACGACGATCCGTTTACCGACGAGCGCTTGTTGCGCTGCATGGCGCAAGGCATCTCGCCGTTCCTCGAACGTCACGTAATGCGTGTTCGAATCAACACCTTCGAGCAATCCATCGATGATGTGCCTCGGGTCTTCCGTCCGCACGTCATGTACTGTCACGATTAAATCGTCTGAATAGCGGCTCGCGATTCGACCCATCTCTGCCCGCTTCGTCGGATCTCGGTCTCCGGCCGCACTCAAGACGACAACGAGTTCACGTTCCCCTTGCTGAAGCGTCGACAAACATTTTTCGAGTCCATCAGGCGTATGGGCATAGTCGATATAAATCTCGGCGTCTTCCGTATCGAGTCGTTCGAGCCGACCTTTCGGAAGCGTGAGTCCCGGCACGTTGGCGATGATGGAGCGCAACATCAGTTCCGACGTCGAGACGAGACCGATGGCTGCGGCCAAGTTGGCGGCATTGAATGCGCCCATGAAGCGGACCGGCGCCTCAATCGTCAGTGCGTTCATTTTGACGACTACCGTTTGGTCATGCCAAATGACTTGGATATCGGCCGGTACGTCCGCATGCGTGCTATACATGATACGTCGACGGGTCGGGGCAAAGGCGGCCATCGTTTTACTGGCCGGGTCTTCGGCGTTCAAAATAATGGCGTCCCCGTCTGTCGTTTCGACTTGTTCGAATAATCGGGCTTTGGCCCGGGCGTACTCGTCCATTGAGCGATGGTAATCCAAGTGGTCATGCGTCAAGTTCGTGAACGCCGCCGCGTGAAATCGGACGCCTTCGACACGTCCTTCCATCATTGCATGCGAGGAGACTTCGACGACACAGTCGGTCACGCCGGCATCCGCCATCTCGGCCAAAATACGATGTAAGACGACGGCTTCCGGCGTCGTATTTGGTGTTTTTAATGTTTGATCTTTATAACGTGCTCCAATCGTACTGACAATCCCGACCGGTCGTCCGGACAGACGAAATAGATCATATGTCAATGTCGCGGTCGTCGTTTTGCCATTCGTACCGGTGACACCGTAAATACGCATCCGATGTGAGGGGTGGTCATAAAAGGCACTGGCCACCACGCCGGCTGTCCGCTTCGTGTCCGCGACGACAAGGTTCGGCACCTCAAGATCAAGCGGGTATTCCGAGATGACAGCAACCGCTCCTTTGGAGACGGCATCCTCAGCGAATTCATGTCCGTCCACCGTATAACCGCGGATACAGATAAATAAATTCCCTGGACTGACCTTTCTGGAATCTGTCTCAATTCCGGTCACCCATGGATCACGTTCGATGTCATCCATCTCATTTTCTAGAATGGCGGATAAACGTTTCGTCCTCATGCTGTGTACTTCCTTTCTCATGGGTGTCGCTAGGTTCGCAAACCTTATCGTCATGGTACTAGATATTAGGCTGTAATGGAGATGACAAATATATTACTTCCCTTTTTACGTGCAATGCAATCGCCCAACCAAAAAATTCCTAGTCCAGGACGGGACTAGGAATGTATTTCGCTGTCGGTGAACCGAAGTCCTTGCTCATGAAGCGCGGTTTCCAAGATCCGCAGCACACTTGGCCCGACCCCATGTAAGACCGCAATCTCTTGCTTCGTATACGTGGCCAACTGTTCGAGCGTATCGATATAGGCGGCCTTGAGCGCCCGTTCGGCCGGCGCCGAACATTTCGGAAGTGGTGTCATCCAATTCCCTCCTCTCGTCCTGAATCTCGTTCGATCGTCGGGAGACAGGCGAGGACACGTTCCATACAAAATGTCCGACGGGCCTTCTTGCGTATATCCCACGCGACAAGTCGATCGCCTTGCAGCTTCATCAGTTTGACGCGTCGCTTTGAAATGACCCCGTTCCGATCGATATACACCATTTCTACGACTTGTCCGTTCCGCATCCAACGCATGACCTCTTGCCTCATCTGATCTCCCTCCTTTTGTTACCTTTATTATATCGAACATTTGTTCGTAATTCCAGTCTAGAGGTGTGCGTTTGAGCGATTTGCCGTATGCTAGAAGAAATGAATCTTTTGCGAAAGGAGTATGCCCGTTATGACATATGTCATGTTGGCCGTTTTGGCCATCGTCCTATTCATCTCCATGATTTATGCCGCCAAAGCCTTGCCAAATTTGCGAAATGTCTTATTCAACCGCGGCAGCCTGTTCGGCCAAGACACCGAGACCGTCACGTGTCCGAACTGTAAGAAAACGTTCAAACGGTCCGGTGGGAACACCCAGACATGCCCTCACTGTTATACGTCGTTTTAACCCAAAAACACCCGCCTGGCCGCTAGACGCGGACCTCGGGTGTTTTTTGAATGTGCTCGAATCAGCAAGTAACCGTTTACGCTCACCTTATAAGTGAAATAAGAAGGTTCCGTCATTTTCCCGCAACTTAACCCGAGATAGTCTCATTCCTAAAGGAGTTCACCATGTCATTCATATCCGATCACGATTTATACGCACGATTGTTAAACCGCGACACTTCCGCGCTCGAACTGCTGTACGACCGCTATGAGCGCATCTTATATTCGCTCACCCTCCGCTTGACGACGCGAGCCGACTGGGCCGAGGCCGTCCTATTCGAGGTGTTCACCGAGCTTTGGAAGCATCGTCTGCCGCTCGATTTGACGACCCATCGGCTGAGAACGCATTTGTTCGAGCGGGTGGAGACCGCAGCGCTACGTCTAGTCGCCAGCGCTTGAGTTCGTCTATCGCATCGCTCGATGCAACACTTCTAGAATCCCATCCGCATACATGCCCTCGGTGACACGACCGTGTTCTCGTTTGGCTTCTTCCGTCCCGTTGCCAAGCACATAGCCGTTACCGACATACCCCAACATTCCTAAATCGTTCCCACTGTCCCCGAACGCGTAGGCGTGCTCGGTTTGAAACGTATATCGGTCGCACACGTAGTCGACTGCAGCGACTTTCCCCGCCCCTCGTGGGATGAAATCAATATCGTAGGCGTCTGCCGGATCCCCGGCGAGCGGGTTACAACGACTGACGTTGACCGCAATCCCGAAGTCATGGGCGCTCGAACGAATATGCTCGAGCTCATCCTCGCTCTTGCCGAAGTAATAATAATTGTGCATCCAGCCGCTTGTGCCAAGATTCGTCTGTGGTTCAATCGTGAGTGTTCGCTCTAGCCTGTCGACGACTTGGGTGACGCGGTCTGAAAAATCATCGGGAAACCGTGACGAATAACCGGGATCAAGCTCCAGTTGTCCGGACGCCGTCACTTGATACAGCTCTGTCCCGAGACTCGCCGCGATTCGATGTGGGAAGTAACGCATCTCGGCCCGCTTCACTTTCTCCATAATCGTCTCGAGCGAACTCCCCGTCACCCACATCGTCGATAAGCGATGTGAATGATGATCGAGAAAATCTTCGAGTTGCCGCAAGTGCTCCAACTGCTTTGCGGAACAAGCATGCGGGAAGTACGTCTCGTCGAAATCAAAACAGATGAGCGTCCGTCCTTCCTTTGTAAATCGTTTCATCGTCATCCTCCTTGTGTCGCCATACCCCTTCTCGTATAGTAAAAGGAGAAAGGACGTGCAACATGAAAAATCGTTTAAGCCGCTACTACTGTCAGTATAGCGGAATCGTGATCGGGTTCGGACTTGTCTTCGCCTTTTTGTTCGGCATACGGACATATTCATTTTGGCAACAATGGCTCTCGAACGGACCCGCACTTCTCGTCACGCTCCTCACGGCGACGTTCATTAGTTTTATGACGTATCGACTGCTCAGCGCCTTGAATTTGAAACTCTTCCGCCGCCTCGGCGACGCGACGTCGACATGCTCCCGTTAAACACGGGACTACATAACGACCGTTCACAAAATAGTCACCTCAAATAGGCATCCATTTCACGGTTTCATCCGTTAGATCAATACAAGGGATTCCCTTATGGATAAAGGAGACAGCCATGACTGATATTGAACTGTACGAGCGCGTCAGGCAAAAAGACAAACAAGCGCTCGAGGCACTTTATGATCGCTACGAACGAATCCTGTATGCCTTTGTCATGCAGTTGACGAAAGACCGCGACCTCGCCGAAGAAGCGATGCAGGAAGTATTCATCAAGCTGTGGCGCGGCGGCGGCGTATATGATGACTCAAAAGGAAAATTCAAATCGTGGCTGTTCACGATGAGCCGTCACGTCACGATCGACTTGATTCGCAAACGAAAACCTGACCTACAACTAGACGAGTCTTACGCTGAAGCCATCCCGTCCCCGGCCCCGTCCGTCGAGACCGAGGTCGAATGGCAAGAAGAGCGAACGCAAATCGAGACGGCGATGGCCGAGCTTCCGGTCGAGCAACAACAAGTCGTCCGTCTCATGTATTTCCAAGGGCTCAGCCAACAAAAGATCGCCGATGCGTGCGATATTCCGCTCGGTACCGTAAAAGGAAGGATTCGATTAGCGTTGAAACAGTTACGAAGGCATCTATCCCATGATTTGATCGATAAGGAGGTGGAACGATGAACGCTTGTGACCAATTGATCGATTATTTCAACCAGCATTTGACGGAAGACGAACGCATCCGGTTTGAAGCGCATCTCGCGACATGTCAAACGTGTCAAGAAGAGCTCGAACAACTCGAGGCCCTCGTCGGCGGCGTCGCGTTCCTCTCTGAACCGGCTGAACCGCCGAGCGGGATGAAGGCACGCATCCTCGACAACGTGTTCGCAGAAGACGATACGGAGACAGCGTCGAAACCAGACGAACCGACCCCGGTCACCCCATTCACGGCATCGAAGAAAAATCAGAAGACGCCATGGGGAGCGCTCGCTCTCGCAGCCGCACTCGTGCTCTCTTTGATCGGGAACGGCTATCTGCTCTTGAACCAAGATGACCCGAGCGGCATCGCCTTGACCGAGACCGTCCCGCTCGAAGGCGACTCAGAAGGCGTGGCTTATCTGGCCGAACAGGACGGCCAGCGCCAGCTCATCGTCCAGACGAAGGGACTCGATGCGCTCGAAGCGAACGAGGTATATCAAGTTTGGCTCATAAAAGACGACTCCCCGATTCCGACCGGGGCGTTCGTGACGGATGCTAAAGGCAACGGGACCGTCATCTATACACTCGATTCGACCGAGTCGGAGACGGACTGGGATACCGTCGCTGTCACGAAAGAACCCGAACGGGGCAACACGGCACCCGAGGGCGACATCGTGCTCAGTGCCAGCCTATAAGCAAGGACCGAATGACTTGACGCACCACGCGTACGTGTCATTCGGTTCTTTTTTCGTTATGATGATAGAAAAGGGGTGGTACATATGCGTCAGCCTAAAATTGGTGTCGTCGGTCTCGGCGGCATCGCTCAGAAAGCGTACTTACCGATTTTAACGAACAGCACATCGTTCGAACTGATCGGTGCCTATTCCCCGACCGTCGCCAAACGCAACGCGATTTGTCGGGCCCATCGGATGGAGTCGTTCACAGGACTTCCCGAGCTCGCGGCGTCCGTCGACGCGGCGTTCGTCCACAGTTCGACCGAGACGCATTTCGACGTCGTCTCTTATCTGCTCGCAAACGGTGTCGATGTGTATGTCGATAAACCACTCGCTGCGACAATCGAACAGGCGGAACGTCTCGTCGAGCTGGCCGAGCAGACGAACCGGAAGCTCATGGTTGGCTTCAATCGCCGCTTCGCCCCGATGTATCAGCACGTGAAAGAAGCAGCCCCATTCCACACGCTCGACTTCGTCAAGCATCGCGGGGACGGATTGCGCGGCCACGACTATCAGTTCACATTGCTCGACGATTATTTACACGTCGTCGACACGCTCCGGTATCTCACCGGAAGCGAGTTGCGTCTGGTCACAGGGCATTTGGAGAAGACCACAGCGAACGGGCTTCATTTCGCCCGCCACGTCTGGCAAGACGAATACGGACTGCACACGACATCGATGCACCGCAAGGCTGGGACCAATCATGAAGGGCTGAGCGCCATCCGGGACGGACTTCGCGTGACGGTCGATGAGATGGTGACGCTTCAGCGCTTCGAGAACGGCGCCCATTCGACGAAGACGTTCGGGTCATGGGACACGCTCCTGACTCAACGAGGCTTTCAAGGAGCGATCGACCACTTCATCTCGGCGTTGACCGACGATACGGCCATCATGACGGACGGTCGTGAGGCGCTCCTCACACAACAGATGGTGACAGATTTGTTCAACTCACGCTAAGAGGAGGAAAATAAATGGATTTCTTTTTCTACATTATGATTATCGTCGTCGTGTCCATCGCCGCGGACAGCTTCAACAAGAGGCAAAAGGTTCGTGTCGAGGAACTTCGACTCAAAGTCGAACAAGAAAAGCTCGCCATCCAGCGGCTCGAGCTCGAAATGAAGCGCGACGAAGACAAACTCGATCATCACGGATTTTGAAAAGACGGCCGGCCCTTATCGGGTCGACCGTCTTCACTTATAGGATATGCCGTTCTGAGGTGAGTCTTGTGTCACTTATCCGTTTTTGCCGTCGTTCGGCGAGTGTCGACCAAGTGACGGCCGTGATGATGCAGGCGGCACCGATGAAGAAGTTGCGGTCGAGCCGTTCGTCGAGGACGAGCCAGCCGAGGTAACCCCCGACGAGCGGTTGGAAGAAGAAAAACAGCGACCCGACGCTCGCATCCATGAGTTCGATTCCTTTGTTCCAAAAGAAGAACGCCCCGGCCGTCGAAATGATGCCAACGTATAACACGCTGAGCCACAACACCGTGGTCATATCCGGTAAACCGGATGAGGCCACTTCCATTCCCATGAGCGGCGTCATCAATACGAAGGCGATGCCGATAGCGAACGTCGTGATCGTTAACGACGACATCGTCTCGGAAGCGATTTTCACATAGATGGACATGAGCGCCCACGTGATGGCGGCACCGACCAAGACGAGGCTACCGATGAAATACGTACCTTCGACATGCCAGCCGACGACAATGATGACCCCGAGCGTCGCCAACAGAAGTGACCCGATTTTGACAGGTGTGAGCCGCTCTTTCAAGATCAATCGGGCGAAGATTACCATGAACGCCGGCGTCGCCGCCGTCACAAGCGATCCGGTATGGGCATCTGAGAGTTTCGTGCCAATGAACTGAAACGAAATCGAGGCAACGTATCCGATGACGCCGACGAGCGCAATCCATTTCCAGTCGCGTCGACCGATTTGCTCGCGCCCGAACGCCCACCACATCGCGAACAGGACGACAAACGCGACGGCGTAACGTATCCAGATGAGCGTGAACGGTTCGATATAGCCGAGCGCATACTTACTGACGACGTACATCCCGCCCCAAATGCTGGCGGCGAGCGTTAAACTGATAGCACCGAGCCATTCCTTGCGCATAGCGTCTCTCCTTTCTGATGCCTAAACAATACGACACCGTTTCCTGAAATTCCTGTCTCTCTAGTTGTCGAACTGACCGAAATCGCTTACAATAACTCTAATGATGATTGAAAGGAGGGAGAAAGGTGAACTTTGTCGGACGTACGCACTGGTCAACAGAACATTTGTACATTTTGCGTGCGATTTTTCACGATGTCGCGTAACCACAGGACCCGTCTGTCCTTTTTTAGACATTGCTGAAATACGACAAAGCGCCTCTCTTTCTTGCCGAGCGCTTCTTTGCGCTCGGTTTTTTTGATAGGCCTCTACTTTAGGAGGAACCATCTATGTTAATCGAATTACAACATATTCAAAAACAATTCGGCGGCCACGCCGTCTTAATCGATGCCAATCTTCAGGTAAACGCAGGCGAGCGAATCGGGCTCGTCGGACGGAACGGGAGCGGCAAGACGACACTCCTACACCTCATCGTCGGCGCCGATTCGCCCGACGAAGGGACGATCTATCGAAAACAACGGCTGACGATTGGCTATTTGGCCCAGATTCCTGCCCATCCCGGTAAATCAGGGCGAGACGTACTCTATACCGCGTTCGCCGAGTTGACGAGACTCGGTGACGAGATGCGACGACTCGAGGAACAGATGATCTCAAGTGACGACATCGACTCACTCCTCGAGACGTACGGCGCCCTGCAGATGCGCTATGAGAACGGCGGCGGCTATGCCATCGATTCGAAAGTGAATGCGATGATCGATGGATTACGGCTCACAAGTTTCGTCGACCGCCCATTCGACACACTCAGCGGCGGAGAACGGACCAAAGTCGGGCTCGCCTTGGCGTTGCTCCAAGAGCCGGAACTGCTCATCCTCGACGAACCGACGAACCATCTCGATTTAGAAGCGATGACTTGGCTCGAGTCATTCCTGCGTGACAGTCCGTCCACGCTTCTCCTCGTCTCACACGACCGCGTGTTTCTCGACGCCGTCGCCACACGCATCGTCGAATGTGAGGACGGGGAGTTGGCTAGTTTTGATGGCAACTACAGCGCGTTCGTCGCCCAAAAAGAAAAGAAGTTGCTCGATCAATTCCATGCCTATACGGAGCAACAAAAGAAAATCAAGAAGATGAAGGAAACGATTCGACAGCTAAGACAGTGGGCGAACGAAGGCAATCCACCGAACGAGAAGTTTTATCGGCGCGCCAAATCGATGGAGAAAGCGCTCGCCCGCATCGAGACGATCAAAAAACCACGACTCGAGGCCGTTCAACCGGACATTCAGTTCACAGCTCAGGGGCGGACCGGACGCGATGTGTTCGAGGCGACCGACGTGACGGTCACTTACGACCGGACCGTCTTCGAACACGTCTCGTTCTACGCCGGTCATGGCGAACGCATCGCCATCGTCGGCCCAAATGGGAGCGGCAAGTCGACCCTGTTGAAAGTGTTGCTCGGTCACCTCGAACCGGCGACAGGCGAGGTGCGACGAGCGGAACGGGCCCAAATCGGCTACTTGTCCCAACACATCGACTTTGATGACTCCCATCGGCTCATCGAGGCGTTCCGTGACCGCATCGCTGTCGATGAAGGGAAGGCCCGTCAATTGCTGGCCCAGTTCCTCTTCTATGGCGCGAGCGTCTTCAAACCGGTCAAAGATTTGAGCGGCGGTGAGAAGATGCGGCTCATGCTCGCCATCCTCATGCACGAGGACATCAACGTGCTCGTGTTAGACGAACCGACGAACCATCTCGACATCGAAGCGCGTGAGGCACTCGAAGACGCACTCGACCGCTTTACCGGCACGCTCGTCGCCGTCTCACACGATCGCTACTTCTTGAACAAGCTGTTCCCGATTACGTATTGGCTTGATGGGACAGCGACACATTTCCAGGGAAACGTGTCGTATGCGCTCGAAAAACGGCAACATGAAATGAACGCAGAGGTCGTCGTTCCTAAACCGAAACTCGTGAAACCGAAGCAAGAAACGACTCGCGACACCTCAGTTGATGAAGCTCGCCTGACCGAGCTCGAAGCATCACATCAAGCACTCCTGCACCGGATGAATGAGACGAACAATTTAGAAGAATTAATGACGTTGCAGCAACAAGCCGATGCGCTCCAAGCAGACATCGACATGTTGTTGAACCAGTTGCTCGAATCGATTTAATCAAAAACGACGCCTTTAGCGGCGTCGTTTTTGTTCGAACCAAGCTTGGACAAGAAAGCCCGTCACGCCGAGCGCCATCAAAAAATAGGGCACGATACGTGGGACAGCACCCGTTTCCCCCATCATCATGAGGATCAATCCGCTCACGAACGTCCCGAGCCAATATATTTTCGGCATGTCGTCACTCCTCTACAATTTTTTCTTGTAATTTGTCAGAATTTTTCGTAAAATATTTTGAAATTCTTATTTTACAGATATGGAAAGGGGACGTGCTCATGCCAAAACGAAACTGGGAGACGATTCTCCGATTCACCCTCGTCGTCACCATCACGGCCGCTACGTTCCTCTACGTCCGCTACTCGACCGAAATTAAAGAACGCGAGCGGGCTTTGGAGCAGTACCTTGCGACTCATTATAACATTTCGGCGGAAACCTATTCGATTGACGGTACCCTTTCCTTAAGCGGCTACGTCTATGATGTGACGTTCGAAGACGAACCCGACGCCGCTTACACGTTTCAGGTCGAACAGGCCGCAGACGGCCATCGTGTGAAGTTTGAACGAGCAGATGGCAAACAACCGGACCGGGTCGCCACGTTCGCCCCATAAGAAAAAGCGCCACGTATCGTGGCGCTTAACGGTGAGCGATTCTAGTAGAGCGGACTTTCATCCGACCGAGAAAGTTCCCAGCCGACCGTCCCATGCAATCAATCGATACGTGCTAGAAAATGGACGCGGTTCAGAACGTGATTTCGGAGCGTTCGTTCGTCTGAACATCAATCTGACCCTGCACAGAGACATTGCCTCCAAAACGGCCATGACTGCGTTTCGACGTAATAAGGTTGAAATCCATCTTGAACCTCATCATGCCCACCTGTTTTGAAACACCGAACTTCCTAGACGTTTTGCCTCCCACATATCCTTTTTGTCTGCCCCTCACCTCTCGCACGAGGTCAGGTGGACGACAGTTTGAATCAGGAGATCACCTAGTCCGCCGGTCTTTCAACCAACTTGTCTCTCGTTTCACCGAGCCGGCCTCAGTCAAACAACGATTGAATCTTCGTTTCATCCGTTGCCCTCTTTCAGCTCAACACGTTGAATAATGACTACACTAATACACTAATACATTAACCGTTTTACGTGACATCGAATCCGTGTTCACCATTTCTCCAAAATTTAGTCGTCGATATAATGGTCGAGCGCATAGGCGACGCCATCGTCCTCGACATCCTTCGTGATATGGGTGCTGATGTCTTTCAACGGATCGACGGCGTTCCCCATCGCAATCCTCGTTTCCGCCACTTCGAACATCGAGATGTCGTTCAAATTGTCCCCGATGGCCACAATATCCGCTTGGGGAATACCGTGATGCTCTGCCAACTGCGTCAAGGCCATCCCTTTGCTCGCATTCGGATGACCGATCTCGATTTTTGTCCAGCCTGCCGTCGTGATCAAAATGTCGGTCCGAGGCTCATACAGTTTCCGGAGCTCGTGCAGTTTGCGCCGATCGAACGAATAGACAAAGACTTTGTACACTTCGTCGGCCTCAAAGTCGATGTCCTCGATCGCATCAACATATGTCAGCCCGAACTGTTCGTTTTGAATCTCAATCTCCCGCTCGCCCCATTCCTGTGAGAACGATTGGTCGTGTGGCAACACCTCATCCAACTCGCCCTTCAGTAAATCGGTACCCGAACGGAGTACTTTCACCCCGGCATTCGTATAAAATTCGACATACGCTCCTTGCTCATGGGCCACATCCCACAACTCCTGTACGACGTCTTTCGGGAGCGCGTGGTAATAAATGCGTTCGTTCTCATAGAAAGCGATTGCCCCGTTCCCGGACAAGATTGGACAAGTCAATCTGCTCCGTCGCAGCAACTCTTCGATATCGTGAATCGATCGGCCCGAAGAGATGGCGACCAAATCTCCCTCGGCTTGGCGACGCCGGATTGCGTCTTGGTTCGTTTCTGTGATGATACCAGTTCGAGACAATAACGTCCCGTCTAAATCGATGGCAATCAATTTCATATTCCAATCTCCTTTCAAACGCGTCTCATCATTCCATTCCCCGAATTCATTCATCTCAACGCAAAGAAAACACCATTCTGGCATATAGGCGTTTTCCTTTCACGCAAATAGGGAAATATTTATTAGTCCTAAATAATAATTTGTGCGTTTGGAAAGGAGTCCTCATGAACACTTCACCTGAAAAGCCACGCTTGAATCGCGTGTTCTACATTTCGGCGAGTCTCATCGCTCTCCTCGTCCTGTTTGGTGCGATTCGTCCGACGTTTTTCGCGACGATTGCCGGGAACATCTTCAACTTCACGACCCGCTCGTTTGGTTGGTTTTACTTACTCGCCGTCTTCTTGTTCGTCGTCTTCCTCGTCTTCCTCGCGTTCAGTAAATACGGGAAGATTCGGCTCGGGACGGACCAGGACCGTCCGCAATACCCGTTCTTTACTTGGATCGGGATGCTGTTCTCCGCTGGTTTCGGGGTCGGACTTGTCTTTTGGGGCGTTGCCGAACCGATGAGCCATTTCATCACCCCTCCGTATGCGGATACGACCGAGCTGACCGTCGAAGGAGCTCGATTGGCCATGGCATATTCCTTCTTCCATTGGGGCGTCAGCCAATGGTCCGTCTTCGCCATCGTCGGCTTGATTATCGCGTATTTCCAGTTCCGCCGAAATGCGGACGGGCTTATTTCGACGAGTCTGTCTCCGCTCATTAAAGACCGGGCTTATAAACAGCCGCTCAATCAAACGATTGATATTTTAGCCGTCATCGCGACCGTCATGGGTGTCGCCACGTCACTCGGTCTCGGTGTGCTCCAAATCAACGGTGGTTTGAACAGTGTCTTCGGGTTGCCGAACACAGCGCTCGTCCAAGTATTGATTATCGTTGTTTTGACCGTCTTGTTTTTGACTTCGACGACGACCGGTCTCGACCGCGGCATCAAATGGCTCAGTAATATCAACCTCGGGACCGCGCTCGTATTGATGGTATTCGTGTTCTTTGCCGGCCCGACCATCTTTATTTTAGAGACGTTCACGCTCGGGTTAGGGGATTATTTACAGAACTTTATCCGCTACAGTCTTCGTTTGCAGCCGTACCAGCAAGGGACGTGGGTGCGTGATTGGACCATCTTCTACTGGGCATGGGCCATCGCTTGGTCGCCGTTCGTCGGTGCATTCGTCGCCCGCGTCTCACGTGGCCGAACGATTCGTGAGTTTATCGTCGGGGTGCTCATCGTGCCACCGTTCATCGCGCTCTTGTGGATTGCCGTGTTCGGCGGAACGGCCCTTCACCTCGACTTATTCGAAGGAACATCGATTGCGCAAGCGGTCGATGCCGATGTGACGAGTGCTTTGTTCGTCACGTTCGCCGAATTGCCGTTCAGTTTTGTTTTATCCGTCTTGTCGATTCTGTTGATTCTTACTTTCTTGATCACGTCAGCCGATTCGGCGACGTACATCATCAGCAGTATGACGACGAATGGTAGTTTGAATCCACCGCTCACTGTCCGAATCGTTTGGGGCATTTTGCTCGGCGGAATCGCCGCCGTTCTATTGATCGCGAGCGGGCTCGAGGGATTGCAGACCGCTTCACTCATCTCTGCCCTCCCGTTCACCGTCATCTTGATTCTGATGGTGTACACGCTGTTCAGTCTATTACGCAAAGAAAATGTCCGTAAAATCAAATAGGAATTGGGGTCGCCTCAAAGGTGGCCTTTTCTTTTGGGGATGCGTCCCTCCATATTGACACGTGCAAAGGCGATTGCTACGCTTTTGTCAGCATGACACGCAAGTCAAAGGGGGAAATGATATGGCTCAAGATTTCACACGGGCGTATGCGGAAACACGCGACGCCAGCGACTCGCTCGCACCATTCCGGGGAGAATTTTATTTGCCGCAAGACGGCATTTATATGGACGGTAACTCACTCGGCCTGTTATCGAAACGGGCCGAACGGACGTTACTCGAATCACTGAACGATTGGAAAGAGCTCGGAATCGATGGCTGGATGTCGGGACGCCACCCATGGTTCAACTTGTCAGAACAATTGGCCGCACTTAACGCCCCGCTCGTCGGAGCAAAAGCCGAAGAAGTGATGGTCACCGGGTCGACGACGGTCAACTTGCACCAACTTGTCGCCTCATTCTTTAAACCGGAAGGCAAGCGGACGAAAATTTTAGCCGACACACTCACCTTCCCATCTGATATTTACGCTTTGAAGAGTCAACTCGAGCTCCGTGGACTCGACCCGAGTGAACATTTGGTCCAAGTCTCGAGCCCGGACGGACGCTATTTGAAGGAAGAAGACATCATCGCAGCGATGACAGACG
The DNA here is from genome assembly GCF_018617975.1 of Exiguobacterium sp. s21. NCBI lineage: Bacteria > Bacillati > Bacillota > Bacilli > Caryophanales > Exiguobacterium > Exiguobacterium sp. s21. Next base: position 192,357 of record NZ_JACSLF010000003.1, read on the forward strand.
ACATCGCCTTGATCGTCTTGCCGACCGTCCTCTATCGCAGCGGACAAATCCTCGATATGGCCCGTCTCGCCAAGGCGGCGCATGAACGGGATATCTTGATCGGCTTGGACGCCTGCCATTCGGTCGGCGCCATCCCACACGCATTCCACGACTGGGGTGTCGACTTTGCCTACTGGTGCAACTATAAGCATTTGAATGGCGGACCTGGCAGCGTCGGCGGTCTATTCGTTCACGAGCGTCACTTCGGGACGACGCCTGGTCTTGCCGGTTGGTTCGGTTCACGCAAAGATAAACAGTTCGACATGGATCATACGATGACGCCGGCCGATGACGCCGGTGCGTTCCAAATCGGGACGCCGCACGTCTTGAGCCTGGCCCCGCAACTTGGTGCCCTCGAGATGTTCAATGAGATCGGGATGGACGCCATCCGCGAGAAATCGCTCGCCTTGACGACGTATATGACCGCACTGATTGACGAAGTGCTCGCACCATACGGCTTCGTTATCGGCAGTCCGCGCAACGAGACACAACGTGGTGCCCATTTGAGTCTCGAACACCCTGAGGCGGCCCGCATTTGTAAAGCGCTCAAACAGCATCGCGTCATCCCGGACTTCCGGGCCCCGAACATCATCCGCCTCGCACCGGTCGCGCTTTACAACACGTTCACCGATGTGTATGATGTCGTGATGACGTTACAGACAATTATGGAAAACAAAGAATACGAGGCGTTCGAGAACGTCCGCGAAGTCGTGGCCTAAGGAGAAACAATATGAGTGAACGGATTGAACACAAAGTCGAGCAATCGATTCAGACAGACTTTTCGAAAGACATGTCGTACGGTGACTATTTGCAACTCGACCCGATTTTATCGAGTCAGCACCGCTTATCGGACCATCATGACGAGATGCTGTTCATCATCATCCATCAGACGAGTGAGCTGTGGATGAAATTGATTTTGCATGAACTGACGGCGGCCGTGACCGCCATCGAGACAGGAGAGCTCGAGCGTTCGTTCAAGATGCTTGCCCGTGTCTCGAAGATTCAACAACAGCTCATCCAGTCGTGGAGCGTGCTCGCGACATTGACTCCGGCTGAATATTTGGAGTTCCGCGACAAACTCGGTTCGTCTTCTGGTTTCCAATCGTACCAAAATCGCCAAATCGAGTTCGCGCTCGGCTTTAAAAACGCGCGCACGCTCAGCGTCTACGCCCATGACGAGAAACTGTACCCCCTTCTCGATGCGTCGCTACAGGCACCGAGCATCTATGATATGACTGTCCACGAAATGCACCGCCGTGGCCTTGCCATCGATGACGCCGTGCTCAACCGGGACGTCACGAAGGACTGGGACTGGAACGAGAGCGTCGAAGCGGCTTGGGCCGAGGTGTACCGGGACGTGGACAAGTACTGGGACTTGTATGAGCTCGGAGAGAAACTGCTAGATATCGGCAGCCAGCAGCAGATGTGGCGCTTCAACCATATGAGCACCGTCGAACGGATTATCGGTCAAAAGATGGGGACGGGTGGATCGTCAGGCGTCAATTACTTGCGCCGCGTCCTCGACCACCGTTTCTTCCCTGAACTTTGGACTGTCCGGACAAAACTGTAAGGAGGACGAACACGATGACATGGATTGATGTTTCGCAACCGCTCGAAGACACGATTACGACATGGCCAGGCGACACGGCGTTCCGTTACGAGATCGCGTGGCCGATGGCCGATAGCGGTTCGGTCAACGTCGGGAAAGTGACGATGAGCCTGCATACTGGAACACATATTGATGCCCCGTTCCATTTCGAGGACGCCGGACAGCGCGTCATCGACCTTGATCCCGGGCTCTATATCGGTCCGGCCCGAGTCATTCATCTCCCTGCCCGCGAACGGATCGAAGCAACGGACTTGGACGGCTTTGACTTGACCGGCGTCGAACGGTTGATTTTAAAGACGGACGGCTGGCCGAACAAGCAGGAGTTCCCGAGCCATATCCCTGAACTCACGCCGTCACTTGCCGATCGTCTCGGCGAACTTGGGATTTACTTGATCGGTCTCGATTTGCCGTCGGTCGACGCGATCGACAGTAAAGAGATGGCGGCGCATCATGCACTCGCCCGCAACGGGGTCCACATTCTCGAAGGACTCGTCCTCGACCATATCGCCCCTGGTGATTACGAATTGAACGCCGTGCCGCTCCCGATCGTCAAAGGAGACGGCAGTCCGGTGCGCGCGCTCTTGCGTTCGCTCGATTAAACAAACACCCCTTCGCTCGAAGGGGTGTTTTCAGTCTTCCTGCATGACCTCACTCGAACTTTTACGATGGTCGAACCGTTTCGAGATTTGCACTTTGTAAGCCATGTTCGCCTCATAGTCTGTCGAGAACACACCAGCGTACAACAGGTCGAGCAGACAATGAATCGAATCGTTCGTCGTGAAGCTTCCGATTTTCGAATAGAGGCGCTCACGGGTCGTCAAACGGAGCGTACAATCCGCCTGGTTCGAGATGGCATTCTCCCCTAGACTCGTCAAGGCGAGCACCGGCACACGTTGTTTTTTTAAGTAAGGAATGAGTCCGACCGTATAATCACTTTCTCCCGTATAGGAGATCAGGAGCGCACATGTCGTTTCGTCCGAGTTGGCCGCCTCGAATTCGGCATCGAATTCACAGAGGCTGACTTGTTTGCCGATCCGGTTCATCTTTGACTTGAAGTCGTGACAAAGCAACAAATTATGGATGACAGAAAAGACCTTGATATGGCGCGCTTCACTCAACATCGTTACGGCCTGCTCGTATGCCTCGTGATCGAGCAACTACAACGTATCCTCGATCGTCATCTGCTTGAGCGCCGCCAGCTTGTTCGCCACAACCATCAAGTTGTCCTTGGGTGAGAATGGCTCATTGGCATCGATATCCGAGAAGTGACGATTCAAATACTCAATTTCCTCCAAAAACTGTTCCTTCAATTCGATCCAACCCGTGAACTCCAGTTTCATGGCGATGCGACTTAACATCGACGGGTGCGTATACGTCGCCTCGGCGATTTGTTTCATCGTCTTGTCATGGATTCGCTCCCGTTCGGCGAACAAATAGTCGATGACGGCCCGTTCCAATTTCGAGAACAGGTCTTGTTTCATTTTCTCGGTCAATAGCATGCCCGGCCTCCTCTCGTGAATTGAATTCACAAAAATAAATGTCTATATGTTTCTTTTTGTAAACGCTTTCGGAGTTGTCTGTAAATCTATTGTGTTCATTTTTCTATATTTTATACTGAATGAGAAATGAGAAGATACATTCAGCGCTGATATTCATTTACACATCTGAGACTATTTTGTGAACATATGAGGAGGAGATTGGAATGAAAACGGGAATCAAGCTCGTCACCATCGGGGGCGGCAGCAGCTACACACCAGAATTGATGGAGGGGTTCATCAAGCGTTACGAAGAGTTACCGATTCGTGAGATTTGGCTCGTCGATATCGAGGCCGGGAAAGACAAACTCGACATTGTCGGACAGATGGCGCAACGGATGTGGGACGCTTCTCCGTATGACGTTAAAGTGCATCTGACGCTCGACCGTCGAGAAGCGTTACAAGACGCCGACTTCGTCACGACACAGTTCCGTGTCGGTTTGCTCGACGCCCGCATCAAAGACGAACGGATTCCGCTCTCATACGGTATGGTCGGTCAAGAGACGAACGGGGCCGGCGGTATCTTGAAGGCGTTCCGTACCATTCCTGTCATCCTCGATATCGTCGAAGACATGAAGCAGCTCTGTCCGGACGCCTGGCTCGTCAACTTCACGAACCCGAGCGGAATGGTGACCGATGCGGTCATCCGTTACGGCAAATGGGACAAAGTCATCGGCCTGTGCAACGTGCCGGTCAATGCGATGATGGCTGAACCTGAGCTGATCGGCAAGAAGCCAGAGGACTTGATCTATTCGTTTGCCGGGTTGAACCATTTCCACTGGCACCGCGTCCACGACGTGAGTGGACAAGACGTGACACGCGACATCATCGACAAGATGTATGACGGCGATTCGGGGATTCCCGCCAATATTCACGACATGCCGTTCTTCCAAGAACAACTGCAACAGATGAACATGATTCCTTGCGGCTATCACCGGTATTACTATCGTGCCGAGGAAATGCTCGCCCACATGCTCGAGGAATATCGGGACCCGCCCGTCGGCACGCGGGCCGAGCAAGTGAAGCAGACGGAAGCGGAGCTATTCGAGCTGTACAAAGACCCGAACCTCGACCATAAACCGGAGCAACTATCTAAACGCGGTGGCGCCCACTATTCGGACGCGGCGTGTGAGACGATCGCCTCGATTTACGCCAATAAGAACACACATATCGTCGTCTCGACGAAGAACAACGGGGCCGTCCCTGACCTCGCCCCGGACGACGTCGTCGAAGTGTCCACCTATATCGGTGCGACCGGTGCGAAACCAATCGCGTTCGGCACGCTCGCCCCGGCTGAAAAAGGATGGCTCCAAGTTATGAAGAACATGGAGCTGTGCGTCGAAGAAGCGGCCGTGACCGGTGACTATGGGCTCGCCCTTCAAGCGTTCATCATCAATCCGCTTATCCCGAGCGGCGAGACCGCGAAACGGGTGCTCGATGAACTGCTCATCGCCCATAAAGATTACTTGCCGCAGTTCGCCGATAAAATCGCTGAACTTGAAGCGAACGGCGTCACGATCAAAGACGAAGTCATTCAAGCGCTCCAACCTGTCGAGCACGCATAAATAAAAGCCAGCGTGTCGATTTGCGACGCGCTGGCTTTTATTCACGCTTTAACACGTTCGTACTCCTCTTTCGTCACGACGTAAATGAGGCTCTGCACAGTGCGCCCATCCAAGCGCGTCAACTGCTGAGACGTCGTGAACGCGTACGTGAAGCCTGTCTTCTCGACGACGCGGCGCGACTGGTCGTTGAAGTCGAAATGACCGCACCAAATGCGTTGAAGTCCGAGGTCGTCAAAACCGTGCCGCATCACTTCGTGGACGGCCTCCGGGATGTACCCTTGCCCCCAATGGTCCGGGCTGAGAACATACCCGATCTCGCGCTGCCGGTCATGCTGAATCTCAGGGTCCGGTCGGCGGTCGTGCAACCCGAGGCTGCCGATCAACTCACCTGTCTTTTTCAGTGTGATGGCCCAGACGTCTTGGTCTTGTTGGAACAGTCGGATGACGTCACGCGTCTCCTCGACCGACTGGTGCGGCGCCCATCCCGCTTTCGGTCCTACCCGCTCGTCTTGCGCGTATCGAAACATCTGTTCAGCGTCCTCGAGCTGAAACGCCCGCAACCGGAGCCGGTCTGTATCAAGTTGAATCATCTTGTTCTTCCTTTCTGTCGTTTCCCTCGGATTCGTTCCGGGAATGAATCCATAAGGAGGGATGACGATGCCATTTGATTATGATTTAGATTTTGAAACGATTGATTTCCGCGAACACCCCGAGCTGTATCGAGTCGGACGCGGCGAACAAGGCGTCCTGCTCGTCGAACCATATAAAAGTGAGATTCTCCCCCATTGGCGCTTCAAGACGCCAGACATCGCCAAACAGTCCGCCGATGAGATCATGGAGCTGTTCGAAAAATACCGGGCCAACGATGATTTCGTCGGAATGGATATGGCCCGCAAATTCATCCAGATGGGCTATACCCGGGCGAGACGTTACGCCAACTATAAAGGCGGACGAAAATATAAGGACGACGGCGATCTCCACGACCGACAAATCGACGAGGAGAAAGCGGAATCGGCCCGCATCTTCAAAGAGCGATGGGACCAGCTTCGGGCAGATGAAGACTATTTGAAGCGAAAGAAAGCCCATCAGAAACAGTACGGCTGATTATCGGGTCATGACGAGAAAACGGGTCGCCCCTTTTTCAAACGAAGTGACCTGTCGAAACCCGAGCTGCTCATAGAGATGGATGGCCCGCTTATTGAACGCGGCCACCGTCAACCGGAGCGGTTTGCCTTCGTGCGCTGCTTCTTGCATCACCAACCGGACGAACGTACGCCCGTGCCCCCGTCCCGTTCGATCCGGATGCATGCCGAGCCCGAGGTCGACGCATGTGTCATCGTAGACGTATGTATCGTTCGGCACTTGTGCATACGTGCCGAGACAATAGAAACCGATCAACGCCTCGTCATGGACGGCCTGATACGCCATCAGTTCATCCAGCCCTTCCGCTGAAGCTTCTTGGTTATAGAAATCATACGGTGCCTCGTACGTCCACGCTTGAATCGCGCGGGCGTCTTGCTGTGTCATCGGGCGAATATCCATGACAACCTCCTTTCTCACGTCTCTTTTTGTTCGTGCTCGTCGGCAAACATTCCTGTCTACATCAAAAAAAGGATGGGTCGCCCCATCCTCACTTCCGTGTCCACGTCGCCGTGATGTCGACGTCGGCCGCATGCATCAAATTATGGATCGGACAACGAGCTTCGACGCCTTTCTGGAGCGCCGCAATCCGTTCATCCGATTCGGTCGTATCGAGGACGATGTTGACGTGTACTTTCTCAAAATACGTCCGTACTCCTTCAACGCCTTGGAAGCCGCGCGGGTCGAGCGTTCCTTCGGTCACGAACGTCACCCCGTCGTAGTTGAAATCTTGGTCTTGCGCCACGTAGGCAATCATGATTGTCGTACACGACGACAATGCCCCGAGCAAATATTCGAGCGGGTTCGGACCGGCGTCCGTCCCGCCGAGACGTTCCGGTTCATCGACGACGAACGGTTCGAGGTCACGCACATGCACCGTCGTCTTCACACTCGTCGCTTCCCCTTCGGCTCGCATCGTTACTAACGGTTTTTCAGTCATATTGTCTCCTCCTCTATCAAATTGCCATCTTCATTCTCGTTCCCGTTATTTCGGTCCATGTAACACTTCGTCATAAATCGCATAGTCGTTTTTACCGTGTTGCTTGATTTGATACATCGCTTGATCAGCTTTATGAATGAGCGTGTCCAAGTCCGCCCCTTGATCCGGTGCGACACTGACCCCGATGCTCGCTCGAATCGGAATCGTTTCCCGTCCGAGCCGGAACGGCCGCTCCGTCAGCAGCAACTGCAAGCGCTCGACGAACGCAACGATGTCATCTGCATCGACGTTCGGCACATAAATATAGAACTCATCCCCGCCGACGCGCGAGGCTAGTCCCGCTTCCGGCGTCGCCATCTCAAGCAACTCACCGAGATGAATGAGAAAATCATCGCCGACTTGGTGGCCGTACGTGTCGTTGATTCCTTTAAAGCCGTCGAGGTCGATGACGACAAGCGCAGGACACGATGATGCTCGAAGCGCTCGGACCGCTTAAGGGCATACATCAATAATAGGATCACAAGAAAATGAAACACGTTACCGACGGTCATCGTCGTCAAATAAGACGCGTTGAACTCAGGATAAATCCAGACACCGACTTGGTCGAAACGCTGACTGTTCAAGATGTTCTCTTGACGGATGAACGTCAACGCGACCGGGACGAGCGGCAAATAAATGGCATACGGATAAATCCATCTCGGTAACTTCGCCCCGACGCCCGTCACTTTGACAATGAAGTGGACCGAACAGACGAAAATCAAAATTCCGGCGTTACCGAACCAATACGTCAAGAGCAAGGTGACTCAATAGAAAAGCCGGAAGCAAGTAAACGGCCATATAGAGAAATAATGCGGTCATGGATAGACCCCTTTCTTCTAACAAATCCATCTCTTACTTTCTCTATCGGTCGAAGCGAATCCTTTGTCGAGTTCACGGACACATCCATACAAAAAGCGAGCGGAACCAAGTCCGCTCGCTGTCGTCATCTCGTTTATAATGTGTCCTCAATCGCCGTGTCACCTTTGACGAGGTCAATCGCTTGATTGTGGGCTGCGTCACGACCAATGAGATGTGCCAAGAAGGCCGCCACGTCTGCACGCGGAATCTCACCAGTCGATACGTCGCCCGTCTTCACTTTGCCGGTACCGGCGTCATCTGTGAGAGCGCCCGGACGGACGATCGTATACGTAAGCCCGCTCTCCTCGAGCAGACGATCCGCATGATGCTTCGCGACATAGTATGGTTTCATCTCTTCCGGCCATGCCGAACGATCTTCCGCCTTCATGGCGCTGACCATGACGAACTGTTTAACATTCCCGTTCTTGGCAGCCTCGATACTTTTCGCCGCGCCGTCCAGGTCGATCAACAACGTCTTGTCGGCTCCAGTGCTACCACCCGAACCGGCCGCGAACACGATCACGTCCATGCCAGACATCGCCTGTTCAAGTGACGACACGTCACCTTCGAGGTCGCCTAGGACGGCCTGATAGCCTTTCGATGTAAAGTCGTCGAGTTGGTCTTGTTTCCGCACCATCGCCGTGACTTGATGCTTCCCTTCCTCGTGCAATCGTTCGACGAGCTGTTTCCCAATCTGTCCATTCGCGCCAATTACAAATACGTTCATCTGTCTTCCTCCTCGATTTGAATTCAGAGACAAGCGAAACGCCGTGTGGCCATGGCCACATCCGGTGCAGAAGCGATGGCTGAGATGACGGCGACGCCGTCCGCCCCGTCTTGCCGAATCATCGGGACATGTTCCGGTAAAATGCCACCAATCCCCACGATTGGCAGCTCTCGATACATGGCTCGAACTTGGCGAATGAGCACCGTCCCATTGACTGCCCCGGCGTCTGCTTTCGAGTTCGTCGGGTAGACCGGACCGATGCCGACGTAATCCGCATAGTCGATCGCCGCAGCCGCTTCTTCGAGCGTATGGACGGAGACACCGAGCCATTTGCCCGGACCGATTCGTTCGCGAACGCGTGCGGCATCGGCGTCGTCTTGCCCGATATGCACGCCATCCGCATTGATGCGCTCTGCCAAGTCGACGTCGTCATTGATGATGAACGCGACGTCATACGAACGACAAAGTGTTTGCAACGCTCTCGCCATCGCTTCTTTTTTATCCCCATACAGTGCCTCTTTACCTTTTTCGCGAAATTGGAAACATGTCACGCCACATCGGAGCGCCGTTTCGACCGTCTGGAGTATGTCTTTCGTGTTCGGTGTCCCGCATACGAAGTAAAGCCGTAACTGTTCAGCGAGTGCCCGCCTTGATGGATTCAATCGTCACGCCCTCCTCTCCATACGCCACATATGCCCAATGGTTCGTCGGTCCGTGTCCGGCGCCGATCTCGAGGCCATGGGTGATGGCGCTTTGAATGAACCGCTTCGCCGTCACCGCCGCCTCCATGATGGAACGACCTTTGGCAAGTTCCGCTGTAAGCGCCGCCGAAAATGTACAACCTGTTCCGTGTGTATCGCTCGTCTGGATGCGCGGGGCCGAGAGGAGGAACACTTCCGACTCCGTCATGATCAAGTCTTCGGCAGTTTCACCTTCGAGATGGCCGCCTTTTAAAATAACCGCGCGCACACCGTACGCTAACATCCGCCGAGCCGCCTCGAGACGATCATTAAACGATCGAATCGTCAAACCGGTCAGCACTTCCGCTTCCGGCACGTTCGGCGTGACGACTGTCGCGAGTGGCAACAAGGAGGTCTTGAGCGCATCGATCGCCGTGTCCTGTAAAAGCGGGGCCCCTCCTTTCGCAATCATGACCGGGTCGACGACGAGTCGGTTGAAGACATGACGTTTCACCCCGGTAGCGACCGCCTCGATGCGCGCCGCATCAAATAACATCCCGGTCTTACATGCTGCGATCGAAAAGTCCGAACCGATTGCATCGAGTTGTTGCGTGATGAGTTTCGGCGACACTGCTTCGACCCCATGCACCCCACGAGTGTTTTGAGCGGTGACGGCCGTCAGAACGCTCGTCCCGAACACGCCGAGCTCTTGAAACGTCTTCAAATCAGCTTGGATTCCCGCTCCCCCGCCAGAGTCCGAACCGGCAATCGTCAATACTTGCGGCCGCATCATGACACCACCTCAATACGGTCGCTCGGCAACTCGACGGCCGTCATCTTGCCGAGTTCATTCAAGAAATGAACGGGGAAGTCGCCCGGTCCGTCCGCCAAAGCGGTAGCCAGTTCGCCGCACCGGGCATATCCGGCGAGCGCTGTCGCCGTGGCCGTCAACGCGTCGGATTCGACCGCAAGGAACGCACCGACGACCGCACTGAGTAAACAACCGGTCCCTGTCGTCCGGGCCATCGCTGCGGTGCCGCCTTTGATTTCAATCGTCGCGTCCCCGTCGCTGACGACATCCGTCTCTCCGGTCACGGCAACGACACAGTTGTAGCGTCGTGCCGCCGCGCGCGCGATGTGATTCAAATCAACCCGCGTTTCCCCAGCGTCCACGCCGCGCGCCGCCGCGTCGAGACCAATCAATGTCGCGATTTCTCCGGCATTGCCTCGGATGACCGTCACGCGGACGTGTTGCAAAATGGATGTAGCGACGTCACGTCGAAACGCGGTCGCCCCGACACCGACCGGATCGAAGACGACCGGCCGGCTCGATTCATTCGCCGCCTGTCCGGCTCGAATCATCGTACGTTCCGTCGTCGCATCGAGTGTGCCGATATTGAGTACGAGCGCATCGCTCGCAGACGCCATGTCCGCGACTTCTTCGACGGCTGACGCCATCACCGGCGCAGCGCCGATGGCGAGCAACCCGTTCGCCGAAAAGTTAGCGACGACGATATTCGTAATGTTATGGATGAGTGGCCGTTCGGCTCTGACTTTGTCCCATAAGTCGCGCTTCATCGTGTCACCCCCGCCGGTAAATCCCACGATTCGAGCGTCCACGCCATTTCCCAAAACGCATGTTCATAATAACAACTCTTCAAGAACAGCTGTTGATACCGGACCCGTTCTTCCGCTGTCGCTTGTCCGGCGAGCACGTCGAGCCGTTCAAGCTGTTCCTCGACGAGATCGCGGAACCATTCCGAACCGTACGTCGCAATCCACGTCGCATAGATCGGATGATCGGGTGTGGCATCTTTCATTCGTTCCCCAATCTCATAATAGACCCAGTAGCACGGCAAAATCGACGCGAGCACGTCGCCGAGCGTCGGACCGGCCTGTTGCATATGGAGCGCATAGGCGTAAGCCGTTGGAGCGGGCTCAAACGTTGCCCACTCTGCCTCCGTCACGTCGAGCAAGGTGAAAAACTCACGGTGCAACGCATGCTCCGCTTCAATCGTATGAAGCGCATGCGTCAAAAAGCGGCTCGCTACTTCCATGTTCGGGGCGAGGGTCGCGCCTTTCGCCTGCACTTTGGAGAACTGGTTCAAATAATATGAGTCTTGCATGACGTAATGCCGAAATTTCGCCTCGTCGAGTTCACCCGTTCCGAGCTCGCGGACGAACGGATGGTCAAAGCTGGCTTGAAACAAGGCATCGGCCTCTTGTCGAAGATGTGCGGTGAATGTCATTCTTGTCTCCTCCTTTGTGATAAAAAAAGACGCCGCCTCCCATAACGGAAGCGGCGTCGGATTTACACAAAGTGTACGAGAACAATCGGTTCGCCCACTTCCCTACGCTAGCGTGAACTAGATCAGGTTCAAAGGGTCTGGACCTCGTCCATCTCAGCCGCGTCACGCGACTCCCCTAGTGGTAAACATTATGAAATTCGGTCGTCTACGACCACATCATATCAGTCTTTATCTTTGTTGAAAACCCTTTATCGCGAGAAGTGACGGTTCAACAACGTCCCCATTTGGGAGAACCGTTCGGTACCGAGCTTGCGTCGATTCGAGGCCGCGAACACGTAATAATCGACTTTGCCCATGTAATAGATCAAACGCAGGCCGGCCAAGAAGAACGTGATTGTCGTGCTGACGGCAAAGCCGACGCCGTACCAATCGATGCCGCGCGGCAAGAGCAAGAGCGTGAACAACGCATTCAACGTGAAGAACGAGATGTTGACGAATAATGCCCCGCGTCGATCCTCGAAATAGAGCAACAACAACGTCAAGATGAGAATCATCGCGTTCGCGAACGCCGCGAGCGTCGTCATCCGAAAGATTTGACCGATCTCATCCGGGACGCCGATCCAACTGACGAACACGCCTGCTATGAGGATGGCGAACAACGTCACGACGCCTTGGCTCCGCGCGAGTCGAATCAACTCATTTTTCAGCACCGACGTCATCGTCTGTTTCGCTTTCTCGATTTGATGGAGCGCCCCGCCGTAGTTAATCAATCCATAAAACGTGCGATAGCGCTCATAAAACCGAGTCTCGACGGCGACGACGAACAGGAGTTGCGTCGGGATGATCGTCAAGTACGACCAAAAGATGGCCGTGTCATAATACGGGTTGAACAAGAACGAGTCCGCGATGATGACGCGTCCTTCACCGAACCAGATGATGAAATTCGTGACCCAAATCCCGAGCACGTACAACACGCCGATGGCGAACAAGTCTGGATAGCGGTCGAAGTACTTGAAGTACGAGAACTCTTTCACCGCGTAACGGAGCGGGAACGTCCGGAGCATCGCGAAGAACAACCCGAACAACGTCACAATCATCCCGACCGTGAAACCGAGCAACAGCTCGAGACTCGACGGATTGACCATGAGACGGCTAATCGCATAGACGCTCCCGACCGAGATGAGTCCGCCGAGCAAGAAGCTATAGGCCACCGCTTGATAATACTTGGCGGCACTCAAGAACAAGAACATGACCCAGATGACATTGATCGTCATGAATAAAACGAACAACGTCAGTTTGTACAGAAAATCGAGCGGCGACAATAGCCAAAAGATACTATACAGAATCGTCGCGGCGAGGATCGTCACTTTGAGCATCCCGGTGAAGACCGGGAAAATCTCATGCGCTTTCTTCTCGTAAAACAAGTCCGCCACATATCGGGTGACGACGAGCTGTTGGAAGCTGAACAAGATTTGCGAGAAGATGAACGCGTACGAGACCGAGATCATGAAAAGCGTCCGTTCGGCGAGCGATAACGTCGGCATTTGGAACGCCAACAATTGAATCGTCCCGACGACCAAGATGACGATCAACCACGGTCCGGATGTGACGAGGCCCGAGAACGTGTACGCCTTCAACCTGGACGAATAGTAGTCTTCTTGGAACAACTTCTGCAGCTTAAACCCGATGCCCGCCATACTGTTCCCTCCTCGTTTCATAGATGGCTTTGTAGCGGTCCACGACTTGTTGGAGACGATAGTATTGGCGGACCCGCTCCCGCCCGTTCTTACCGAAACGCATCCGCTCCTGCGGATAATCCATCATCCACTCGACCTTGTCCGCGACCGCTTCCGGATGAACCGGGGGCACGATAAACCCGGCTGGACCGAACGGGTCGTCTTCTCGTCCATACAGGAGCTCGGAACAAGCCCCGACATCGGTCGCGACCCACGGGATGCCGGCTGCCATGCCTTCAAGAATCGCGAGCGGTTGACCTTCCGAGATACTCGTCAACAGAAGTAAATCAAACTTCGGCAAATAGGCTTGGACATCAACCTTTCCAGCGAGCTCGACATAATCGGTCAGCCCGCTCTGTTCGATGAGCAACCGGCACTCTTCCGCATATTCCTCATCCTCATCGAGCGGTCCCATGATCGTCAGCTTGAACAGACGATGCCGCTCCTGCAAAATCTTGGCGGCGTAAATCATCGTCTTCAAATCTTTGATTGGCACCAAGCGGACGATGGCCCCGATTTGAAAGAGATCGTGCTCCGGACGGTCGACCGTCGCCTGGATTTGTCGATCGGCGATGCCGTTGGCGATGATTTTCGTCTTCTCGCTCGGGGCGCCAATCCACTCCTGATATTCGCGGTTCCGCTCGAACAAGGTGATGATCTCATCGGCCGCGTTATAGGCCTCACGCGACAAATGGTGAAAGAAACGGACCCACCTCGGCTTATACGGCGCTGGAATCCAATACGACTGTAGAATCTCCTCTTCGCGTTCCCGCGAGTAGATGCCGTGCTCCGTCAAGATGAACGGAATCCCTTGCGTCTCTTTCATGTAGGACGCGACCACACCGGCATAACCCGTTGACACGGAATGAACGAGGTCGACTTTCGGGAGCGGTTGATGGAGCACCCGTAAAATCGGAGTGTACATACTCTGCCACATCCAGAAATAGTCGATGAACGAACCTCCGTTCATTTCCTCGGCGTAGGCCGCCTTGACATTTTTCCAAAAGAACTCGCTTGCGAAAAACGCCTGACTTGAAGGCACTTCTTTCCCAAGCAAACGAAGCGCTTGCCGGTTCGGACTTTTCAACATGAGCCAGTCCGATACGTTCTGTTCGTCCTCAGCGCCCCACTTTAATCGCCCTTTCGCCCGCTCACCCAAGTCGCTCAAATACAAGTGGGTGATCCCTGAAACGTTCGGTGGGAACACATATTTCATCTCTTCCGGACGCTTCTCTGTCGGTTGAATCGAAATGATTTCAAACGACACTTCGGGCATCGCCTCAATCAACGTCTGCGTCCAACTTGAGACGCCTCCGCTCACGTATGGATAACTGCCCTCTAATACGAGTCCGATTCTCATTGCGCTTCCCCCTTGATGGCGATTTCAGCGTTCGCCGATGTCAGTTCGACGAGGTAGAGCGGACGGTCGGCTTCCCATTGTTCGACCGTCCCAAAGTCAAACTCTCCCGTCTCAAGTGATTGGCCTGGTTTGAGGCGAATCGTGAAATGAGAGGGGTTGACGAGACCTTCCCCGGCCAAATAGACGGTCGACTCATCAAACGTGACGTTCAAATCAGCTTGTTGGTATGTGATCATCTTTTCGGTCGCATAGTGTTGCGTATATGCCTCGAGGTGCGGATATCGATCCTTCACGTCGTGGACGATTTTGCGAAGACTCGCGAACATCGTATCCCAATCCCGACCGAAGGCCCGGTCGGGGTCGATGACATCATCCGGGTGAATGAAGTGGGAAAACACACCGAAGTTGGCGATTCCATCGACCATTTGGAAAATCGATCCGCGCTCTTCCCCGTAATCGCTTGTCACACGCGGGAAATGGTACAAGTTCGGATGCGTCGCATCAAATTCGAACTCTTGAACGAAGTCCCCGCTCTCCGGCTCCCCGGTGTAGAGCGAAGCAATCGTGCGCAGTTCTGGCAACGCTTCGGCGATCGCATCGACCCCAGTGCGGTTGAGCGCGTTCGACGGCGGGACATATGACTTGAGCGTTTCAGCCGGGAAATAATTCTCAAACACGGACTCGGCTTGAAGCAATGACCGTTTCATCTCGTCTTTATCTTGCCAGGGGATGTACCCGTACGTCGGGTCAATCGGTTCATCGGCCGTGACGAGCGACTGGTGGTTATAGCCATGGAGTCCGATTTCCCCACCGTGGGCGATCAATTTGCGACCGAAGTAGAGCATTGGGAACTCACCCCGTTTGATCAACTGTTCGTCGACGAGCTCCATCTCCTCTTCATACGTCCCAATCATGGCACCCGTGTAAATCAAATCGTCGTCTTTCGCCAAATCGACCATATCTTCCCACCAATCCTCGGCGAAGAAATCTTTGACCGATTTATCGAGCGGGGTCGCGGACACGTCTTTCATTTTCCCGTCCATGACCGGTGCCGGGAAATCATCGATGTACATGAGCTTGATCGCTGCTTGTGCCGTGACGAACGCCGGCGGCATCGTGCCGAGCGTCTGCACGAACAGACCGCGGATCATCTTTTGGTTGGTGATTGTCGTATTCCAATAAAGGACGTTCCCTTCGCCGACGCCGTATTCCCAAAGAATCGGGAATCCTTCGGCCGACAACATGACGTTGGCCTCGTCTGCAATCGCAAAATCGACGACACTATGGACAAATAAGTCGTCCGGTGGGTTCAAGTCAACATACCCAGGGAAAATCGTCTCTTCAAAATTTAGACCATACACGTCCGGTACGTACTCACCGATTTCTTCGATGCCGGTCAACGCGTTCCATGCCGGATCTTTAAACCGATTCGCAAAGACGAGGTTCCCGCCTTGTTCGACATAACGTTTCATTTCCACGAACGGCCATCTTGTCGTATCTTCACCCGTGAAAATGATGATGGTGTATGGAGATGGCGCAATCGATCCGACGGCGCCTGGGTTCACTTCGCGAACATCAAGTTTCGCATACTGCAGACCGTACAGCAGGTTGTTTGCCGTTTCGACCGCCAAATCACCTTCATCCCGGACGAGATAAACTTGTAGCTGATGCTCACCCGCTTTTGCCGAGGCATCACTCTTCAACTGGTCGATGTTCATCTGTTGCTCGGCGACGTTTGGCAACAACGTGTGTAGCGAGTGGATCCGTAAGTATTGAATCGCACCGACGACGACTAAAAATAAGACGATGAAGAGCGAGAAGGAGATTACAGTTCGTTTTTCCATGATGTCGTGTCACTCCATTCTTCAAACAACAGTCGGTACTCATACGGTACGTCCTCCAGTGAGAATTGGGTCTGCATCATAAACATGACCGCCTTCACTTCGTTCCAACGTTCGCGCTCATAATAGTAATTGATCAGCATCAGATGAGCCTCGATGCGTTCCGGGAAATGATGGACGTACTCTTTTAAAATGTTCAATTGCTCTTTGGGGCGCTCTAACGTGAGATAAATCTCGTTCAAGTCTTCGTAAATCCAGGGCGAAGGCGGATAGAGCGTCTTCGCTTTCAATAATTCCTCCAGCCATGCACCTCGCTTGTCCTTCAACATGACCTCGGTGATGAGCTCACTATGGATCATGCGTTTATAAATCGTCGCAAGCCGTCGAATCGTGTCTGGGTTACCTAAGTCGTATTCGCGTTTGGCGTGTTTCAATTCTTGTTCATATTGATCGATCAAGATGTTCATTGTCGCCGCGGCGTAGTGGACAGTCTCGCTGTCCGTGCTCTCAAGTCCCATCTGCAAATACTTGCCTTGCTGGTCAATCGACTGGTTGACGTGCGTCAAAATCGAGTGTTTGCGGATAGCCGGATCTTTCGAGTTGATGGCGTCGGTGAGCGGTAACAGATGACTGCTGCTGCTCGCTTCATGACGAATTTGTTCATAGTTGACGACCTTGAAGTCGATATAGTCGTCATAGTCTTCAATCAGACCGCTCCGACCGAACCGTTCAGCAAGCCGATACACCGCATAGACGGCAAGTTCGGCCAGAAACGGTAAGAACAGACCGAAGCTGAGCGCCGCCACCGCGACGCCATAATCCGGCGCTTTCATTCTTCGTTTCAACACGATCAATAATCCGAAGGCGAGCAGTGCATGAACGACATAAATCCCGATCAATACGAGACGAATGGTAGACTCCATCCCGTCACACTCCCTTCTGGATCAAAATCCCTTCGATCCGGTCATAGATCCGTTGACGGTGTTCTTCACTCGTTCCTGGGAGTAAGAGCAACAGCTTGTTCTCATCCGGGTCATACCCGACGACATCGATCTCCCGTAAATACGAATGGACGATGGCCTCGATACTCTCGAGTGAGACAGGCTCATACCCGAGCGGATATTCGAGGACGATATACGGCTGTCCATGGTGAATCTTCTTTTGTTCTTGGATGGCGACGAGTTCTGTGAACGCTGTTTTCTTATAAAACGAGGTGCCTTTATGCATCTTCTCGTGCTGCTCTTTACGAATCAGGTTCTCGGCATTTTGAATGCGTGTGCCAATCCACGAGAAGAGGATGTTGAGAACGTGCAAGTCATCGGTCGTCAATTTCCGAAGCGGCAACCGTTTGATGACGACGACTTCTCGGGTCGTCCCGTCCACGATGATCGGTGCGAGCAACATCGGGTCCGTGTCCTCGTCGTCGAGTTGACGGAGCGTCGTCTCTTGCACTTGGAAGAACCGTTTGAACATACTCGACGCCTCATCGAGAAAAATCGTTTGTGGAAACTCTTTCTTGTCCGTTTGGCGAATCAAGAGGCGCATCGACTTCTGGGAACGGTCGACGTGGTAGATGGCGACGTCACTCGCGAGGAACGTTTTTTTCAATAGGCGAATCGTCTCGCTCCGAATCAATTCTGGATGCGGCAAATCAAGCGATACGGCCAGTTCATACAATTGGTTCAAGCTGTACTCGGATTGAAGTAGTTTTTGACGAAGTGTGGTTTGCGAAGTGTTGAGTAAATCGACGGTCTCTTTCAAATACGTGTTTTCATCTTTCAGTTCTTCGTTGCGGAACTGGCTGATTTCGTAACGCTCTCGAAATGAGGTGCTGAACAACCCGACGATGACAGTGATGGCGAAGTAGTAAAACAGTGTAAGAAGTGAGTTTGTATCGTAGAACAACAGGAAGATGTCTCCTCCCATTAAGCCGGTGTATAACACTTTATAGAGGAGCAAAATGCCGAAACTGATTAAGCCGAAAATCGTTCCATACCTGAGCGCGAACAGGATGGCGGCCACATAAAACAAGTTCAGTTCATTTTGAATCGTGCCTAGGCTGAAGAATAAATCGATTCCGATCAATAGTGCGAACACGACAAGAATCTCGACCCATTTGAGCCATGGACGGTCTTGAGCGTACAGAATGATAATCCCCTCCTCATGGATAACATCTCTTCAGTTTTAATGCGGGATGATCCCCTGCCCTCGGACAGGTATACATAGTCCCTTATCTTCCTTTCCCCTAATTACCCCCTAAAAATCCCACGTATTGTAATAAGTTGGTTCGTGATAATGGATGAATCCGTTCGCCTCGGCCATGTCCCGACTTGTCGCCTCTTCTTGGTCCGAGACGGTGAGGACGGCGATTCCATATTCGTCTTGAATCGCGTTCATTCGATCGAGCATCTCCATCGACCAAGAGTCAGACGTGATTTCCGTGTAGTTAAAGCCTTCCCACATGAAGCCTTCCACATAAGGCGCACTCGTTCGTTCGAGCGTCTCGATGCCCCAGTTTTGGACGACGGGGACGCCCGGGTATGCCTTTTCAATCGCTTGTAAAAAGGCCTCGAGCCCAGCCAACTGTTCTTCTAAGTCGTCCGGATAGTCGAGGTGGACGTCATCGATATCCCCGACCGTGTCGAGGAAAATTCCGTCCAGATGTTTATTGATGACTTGTTTTTGAATTTCACGGATTAAAATTTTACGGAAGTCGGACGAGCTGATATCCGTCAAATACGAATCCCATTTCGGGAAATAGATGCGTTCCCCGTCCCGATAGAAGAAATCGTCTTTGTCCATTTGGCCGATGAGCGCACGATTCCACGTATCTGCTTCCATCACGTTAATATAGCCGAGCACTTTCGTCCCGTTCGACCGAATCGCTTCAATCTGTTCCGTTGTATACCAAATCGGTTCGATGATGACGAGGTCGTATCGGGCCATGTCTTCAATGATCGCCTCGGTCGGCATGTTATAAAAAATCTTATAGGAATGGATCTCATCAAAATCAAACGGCTCTTTCGTCGTACATCCTCCTAAACAGAAGATGAACAATAAGCCGCTCACTAGACATCGTCGCACTCGGACACCTCCTTGTTGAATGAATCCGTCTTGGTGTGAATCGGTCCGTTTGACGGTGAACGATCAGGGAAACAACATAATACAGACTATCACAGAAGGGAGAAATGGGCGTGAATACCATTTTATTGACGATTGCCCTATTATTCGTCGGCTTGAACGTGTTTACCTTTTTTCGACGCCAAACGTATAGACAGACCGGTTTCGACATGCGCTTGTTCAGCCACTTGTTCGTCAGCCTATTCGGCGTCATGATCGGGTTTGCCTTGATTTACTACGCGCTCTCACGCGATGGCGTCATATTGGTGACGTCACTCGAGACGATGAACGCGGTCGATCCGAACTGGCGCAATCTGCTTTACTTCAGCGGGGTCACGTTGCTGTCTATCGGATTCGGCGACCTGCTGCCAATCGGTCCGGCCCGGTTGTTCGCCTTGCTCGAAGCGGCCATCGGGATTTTGTTGCCGACAGCATTTTTTGTAAAATCGATATACAAAAAAGAAGACTGAAGAAAACAGTCTTCTAACGTCCAGTAATCAGCAAATACATGTTGAAGGCGACAAGTCCAAGCGGAAATAAGGCCACGACTAAAATCGGCCATTTTTTCGTCCGGATGCCGACAAATAAAAGTAAACTCCCCACTAGGAGCGCGATGAACGTCGTATACGGATTCAAGCGTCATTCCCCCTTCTATAGAGGGGCTTTTCCCGACTCAACCGAAAACTAATCGTTTGAACACCAAAGCGTCGAAAAGGCGTCACGAATTCGTCGGGCTTCCATCTCCGCAAACGGATATCCGGCTTGGTCGGCCACGCGGCGACTGACACGTTCAAATTGTTCCACCAACGTCGCATGGGCCGTTTCCACCGCTGTCACTTCGACCAAAGTGTATGTATCAAGATAAGCCTTCCATACTTCAGGGGCCAGATGCTTCTCAAGCCCATCCCCGGACTTTCCTCCGTTCGCCGTAAAGTTTGTCGCAAAGCCGACGTCCCATGCAAGCATCTGCCGGAGCATCGTTCGCATGATCGTCACATGGTCGAATGCGTATAACAGTTGACCCCGCTTGATACCTTTGACGACGTAAAGCGACACCCACCAAAACTCGTTCCAACACTGCTCATAGTCGAATCGGCTCGGTCGTTTGATGCGGTACGTGTCATCAGATGGGATCGTTTGACCGGCAATCTCGTCTTTATCAATGAGGACGAGACTGAGTGAGTCAGCGTGAATCGCTTCCTGCACGTCACGCATAGGACGGACGGTCAAATCGACGCGATGACCGGCTGCAAACTGGACGAGAAACGCGAAACGCTCATATTCGTCGCCTCCTGGCACCTCGTCCGGCGTCTGCATAATCAAGACGTCCCCGAGCGGCGCCATCCACGAGCGGTCCTCGATGAACGCGGTCACGTCTTCGACGAAACAAGTGACATCGACGTCTTGAAAACGGTCTGGTTTTACGTGCGGATTGACGAGCGACCCGTTCAAGACGAGGACGCGGACGTCTTCCCGCTCCGCGGCCGTGGCCGTCAAGTGCTCGAGCACTTGCTCATTGGTCATATGACGTTCGCCCCGAGCGAGCGGGCGACTTGGACGGCCTGCATGACGTCAAGCGTCGCTTGTTTCAGAATGACGTCCGAGAAATCGACCCCATCCATCTCCGCCCCTACAAAATCGGCCCCCGTGCAATCCGCGTGTTGCAACACGGCGCGGGACAAGACGGCGTTCGTCCAGCGTGATTCTTTCAAATCCGCACCGTATAAATCCGCCTCCGTCAACCGGACACCGGACCAATCCATCTTCCGGAGCGGGGCGTGACGCAGATTGACGAACGACCAATCTCCTTCACGCACGACGACCCCTTCAAACGTGCATGAATCGAACGACGAACCCGTCATCTTGCACTGATCGAACTCGCTCAAAAACAGATTCGCCCCGTTGAACTGACAATTCAGGAATGAGCTGCCGCTGTGGCGCGAGGCGTTCCACTTCGAATCGGTGAAGTCACAGTTGATGAAACGACACTGTTCGGTCTCGAACTCGGTCGCATCGATATAGGTGAAGCGACAGTTCTCGAACGTCGTCTGCGTGAGTTGGATGTCACGGAGCGTCTCGTCGCGGAAGTCCTCGCCTTTATAACTCTCATTTGATTGAAACATGACCTGCCTCCTTGGCGTATACTTGATGTAGCTTAAGGAATGGAGTGATGAAGATGGATATCGTATTTCCGACCGAGCACGGCACGTTCAATTATCGCGTCGCCGGCATCTGGGTCCAGGACGGTCATTTGCTCGTTCATCGGAACGTGAACGATGACTTTTGGGCGTTACCGGGCGGTCGTGTCGGCATCGGCGAAGAGGCCGAGCTTGCCTTGACGCGTGAACTGCAAGAAGAACTCGAAGCGACACTGACGGGAACGACGTTCGCTTTCGTCTCCGAAAATTTCTTCACGTATTTGGAGCGCACCGTCCATGAGATCGGCATGTACTTTTATGTATCGGGTGACCTCCCGCTCCGGCATGGAGACTTCCATGGACCGGAAGGAGATCACCTCATCTATCGTTGGCAGCCGCTCGACGCGCTCCGGGACTTGAAACTCTTCCCGGAGACACTCTATGCGTTGCCGCAATCACTACCGCCCCACTTTATCGATCGCTGAGCTTGATAGAATCGACTTCAATTCGTGCAAGTCTTGAATTTCATACGTCGTCTCGACCGACGCCGCAATCTCGTGCGGGTTGTACCAGCACGTGTCGAGCCCATACATGCGTCCGCCGGCGATATCTGCCGTCAGCGAGTCACCGACGATGAGTCCACGTTCCGGTGCCACGTTCGGCACGCGGTCGAACACGTAATCGAAGAACGGTGTCATCGGCTTTTGCGATCCGGTCGCATCCGAGACGAACACGTCCTTGAAATAAGGAAGCAGTCCCGACGCTTCGAGCCGCTTGAACTGCGTCTCCGTCACACCGTTCGTGACGATATAGAGCGGATACTGTTCACTGAGCGTTTGGACGAGCTCGAGTGCCCCATCGATGATGTGTACCCCGTTGTGCAAATGGTCGCGATAGCGCTGTTCGACTTCATGTGCATCGATCGTGATGCCGAGCGTATCGAACAGTTGCGTGTGTCGGCCCATTAAGACGTCTTCCCGTCCGACCTCGCCGCGCTCGAACGCGCGCCACAATCCGTTATTGATCGTCACGTACTGTTGTTTCAATTCATCTGTCATCCGAACGTTGTGTGCCGCGAGCAACTGCTCCAAGGCGACGTGCTCGCTCTGTTTAAAGTCGAGCAACGTATCGTCGACATCGAATAAAATCGCTTCATACCGTTTCATAATCTGCATTACCCCTCTCTGCCTCTAATGTACAGGAACGGACCGAGAAGTTCAAAACAAGGAGTGAGTCATATGGCTAAACGACCTATCAGCAATCTCGAGTATTCAGGGGAAGAATTCGCGTCATTTTTCTATTTGGCCGATGAGATGTTCGGCATCGATTTTGGTGAATGGTACATGGCCGGCGAATGGACCGACCGCTATCGTTGTTACTCATTGACGTTTTATCGGAATGTCATCTCGAACGTCGGGATGAGCCGGATGACGATCGTGGCTGACGGAACCGCTCGCGAGACGTATCAGATCGGGACGGTCATGACCGACGAGGATCGACAAGGACAAGGACTCGCCACCCGCATCTTCAAGCATGTGTTCAAGCAACATGACGCCGATGCCTTGCCTTATTTTTTGGCTTGTGACGAAGGGGTTGAACCGTTTTACGAGCAACAGGGGTTCTCCGTCCAACTTGAACCGGAGCTATTCGTTTCAGTATCGGGATCGGCTTCCCCACTCGAACGTGTCGATGTCGATGCCGAGCAGTGGCGTCGTTTCAAGCTGGAGTCGCTCCTGTTTTCGCCACGCCTCTATGCGACGGACGACATGCATATTTGGATGTTCCATTACTACCAAGGGATGAACGAGGACGTGTATCGTTTCGATGACGTCCATGTCATTTATATGATTGAGCGCTCGCGCTTAAACTTGTATGCCGTGCTGTCGCCGCGACCTGTCGATATGCGTGACGTCGTGGCTCGCCTCTCCTTTGAAGGCATCACCGAAATCGTCTTTAAATTCACGCCCAATCTGGACGGTGTGGAACAACGTCCGTCCCGCGACGGCCAATGGATGATTCGCATGAACGAAGGACAACTCTTCCCGGAAGGTTGTCGCTTCCCTTATTTATCGAAAGCATAAAAAAACTCGCCTCAGGGGCGAGTTTTTTGCGTATGGAAGGCATGTCCGAGCGCTTGCGCCGCTTCTTTGACGGCTCGTCGCGCTTCCGGAACGTATGCGTAGTAGTTGACGAAGCCGTGGATGAGTCCTCCGTAATTGTGATACGTCACCGGGACACCGAGGCTAATCAATTTGTTGGCGTATGCGCGTCCGAGGTCGCGCAGCGGGTCGTATTCGGCCGTCAACAACGTCGTCGGGGGAAGGTCCCCTAAGTGGTCCGAAAAAATCGGCGAGGCGTACGGATGCATCAATTCCGACTCATCACGGAAATATTGTTGCTGGAACCACCGGATGAGCCCTTCATCGAGCAAATAACCGTTCGCGTAATCAATCAATGACAACGGCAAGTTCTCCTCGGTCCCGGTAACCGGGTAAAACAGCAGCTGATGCATGACGAGGGGACGACCTCGTTCAATCGCCATCAAGGCGCTGACCGTGGCGAGCGTCCCGCCGGCACTGTCTCCGCCGACGGCGATGCGCTCGGCATCGATTTCAAGTTCCGAGGCGTGATCCGCAATCCAAACGAGCGCCTCATAGCTATCGTAGACGGCTGTCGGAAACTTATGCTCCGGAGCGAGTCGGTAGCCGACCGAGATGACGGTGCAGTCGGCCTCGTTCGCGATCGTCCGACATATCGCGTCATGGGTGTCGAGACTGCCCGTGACATATCCGCCACCATGAAAATAGACGAGTGCTGGCGCGATCGTTCGACCCGACCGATAGATGCGAATCGGGAGCGAACGGCCTGAGAGCGCGATCAGACGCTCTTCGACATCATGCACGTGCTCTTTATGTTGAAACCGGGTCATCATTGCGTCTTCTTGTCGTCTTAATTCGAACGGATCCAATTGGTCATATGTGGTCGAGAGCTGATTTTGAAACTGGTTTAAATAAAATTGAATCGTCGGATTGACTGGCAACGGGAATCCCTTCTTTCTCTTTTAGGCGTACAGTTGCCTATTCCCAGCCGCGTTACACTCTAAGCAGACGTGAGTGCTTTTTCGGACAACCTGTCTCATTGATCGTCGGCTGCGGCCATGAGATAGCCCAAAGGTAGGCTCAAGAAGAGAAATAATCCGAAGCGTGCCAACATCAAACTTGCCCCTTTTGGTTCTTTTTCCACCACACGAACAAGAAAATCCCCATCCCAACGAATAAAATCAGCATCGAGTAAATCAATTGTTGTTCGAGCGGCAAGCTTGTTTGGGCGAACGCGTATTGGGGCCCGAATAAAAGAATCGGGATGATCAGATTGATCCATGTTTTCGTCCAAACCGAGACGATGAGCAACGTGACGACGGCAAGGCCGAGTAACACGAGTTGACCGGTTGGGCCGAACACGATCGTTGGGGTCTCGACGAAGATGTCGAGCACCATCAGCCCGAGGAACAATGTCATCGGCATCGCGGCGAGCGCAATGTATATCATCCCGTTTTTGAATTTACTTTTTTTCGAGCGGACCGACATGTTGCGGAACGCTTGTGAAGCGGCGAGTAAGAACAGGACAGCGACGAGCGGGAATCCGATCAATTGAACTGTCGAGAACATCATCTCCCCTTGAATGAAATTAGCGATGATGATGTAGGCAAACACGTTCGGGATGATCATCGCGATGATTTTGAAAAACCCTTTCCCATCGAACGCCATCTCACGACCGAGATGCTGCATGTAGGCTTTCGGACTTTGGCCGATGACATCGTCCACGCTTTTCCCTGCCCGTTCCGCCTCCTCAAGGTGATCTTTCAACTCCTCGACGACGTCTTTCACTTCCCCTTCCGACTTACCGCTCGACATGAGATAGACCGCCAAGTCATCCAAAAAATCACGACTCTTTTTTGAAAGTTCCATCTTCATTCTCCTCTCCGAGTACGCGGTCGACACCGCTTGACACTTCCGCCCAACGTTGTTTGAAGGCGAGCAACTCTTGCTGTCCCGCCTCCGTCAAAATGTAATATTTTCGTTTCGGTCCCCCTGATGGCAACGACTTTTGGACCGTCTCGACCCACCCCTCTTTCTTCATCCGTAACAGGACCGGGTAAATACTGCCCTCGCTCACCATCGTGAAGCCATACGTCTGCAACTTCTCCGACATCTCATATCCGTACGTCTCTCCTTTATCGATGATGGCCAACAGGCAACCTTCGAGCAATCCTTTTAACATTTGACTCATCGCCATGGCGTGACCTCACTTTCGTTAAACTAACTTGTTATACATAATAGTAATGGAAGGCACTACCAATTGCAACTACTTTGTAAAACAAGTTAGTTGCGCATCGAGAGGTTTATTTTTTCAAATCAGGTGAATACTTCTTAAGGTGAAGCAAAAAGATAAAGGAGTGTTTGAATATGCATACCGATTTTACAAAGATGTACATTGATGGCCAATGGGTCGAAGGGTCAAGCGACAAATCGATCGATAACACCAACCCGTTCACGGACGAGACATTGTTCTCGATTCGTTCGGCCGACGAGTCCGATCTCGACAAGGCTTATGCCGTTGCGAAAGAAGCACAAACCGAATGGGCGACGATGCTGCCACAAAATCGCCGGGCCTTGATTGAGAAGTTCGCCGAAGTGACGTTGCAGCATAAAGATGACATCATCGACTGGCTCGTCAAAGAGTCGGGCAGCACGCGCATCAAAGCAGAAGGCGAATTTTTAGCCTCGATGGCGATCATCAAGGAAGCGGCGACGTTCCCGTTCCGCATGGACGGGCTCATCAAGCCTTCAATCGTCCCGAACAAAGAGAACCGGGTCTATCGGAAACCGCTCGGCGTCATCGGCGTCATCAGTCCATGGAACTTCCCGTTCCACCTCGCGGTCCGCTCAATCGTCTCCGCCCTCTCGACGGGGAATACCGTCGTCGTCAAACCAGCGGCGGCGACACCGGTCACAGGAGGTCTCCTCTTCGCCTCGCTATTTGAAGAAGCGGGTCTTCCGAAAGGCGTCTTGAACATCGTCGTCGGTCGCGGTTCGGAGATTGGGGACGCCATCGTCGAGCACCCGGTGCCAAAACTCATCTCGTTCACCGGTTCGACCGAGGTCGGCAAAGGGATCGCCGAGAAGGCCGGACGCCTGTTGAAAAAGACAGCGCTCGAACTCGGTGGGAATAACGTCTTCGTCGTCTTAGACGACGCCGACATCGACCGTGCCGTGGAATCGGCCGTCTATTCGAAATTCTATCACCAAGGGCAAATCTGTATGTCGACGAACCGAATCCTCGTCGCCGAGTCGATTCACGATGAATTCCTCAAAAAATTCGTTGATCGGGTCCGTGCCTTGAAGTTCGGCAACCCGAACGAATCAGACACACAAGTCGGTCCACTCATCGACCACGACCAAGTCGACCGCATCCTTGATCAAATCAAGCAGACGGTCGACGCTGGTGCGACGCTCCAGGTCGGCGGCAACGCTGACGGGAACGTGCTCGAGCCGACTGTCGTGAGCGGTGTCACGAACGACATGCCGCTCGCGAAAAATGAGATTTTCGGACCGGTCGCCGTCATTCTGTCGTTCAAGGACGACGCCGAGGCGCTGAAACTCTCGAACGAGTTGCCATACGGACTGAGCGGTGCCGTCCACGGTTCGACTTACCGTGCGACCGAGTTCGCCCGCCAAGTCGAGACGGGGATGATTCACGTCAACGACCAATCGGTGAACGACGAGCCGCACTTGCCGTTCGGTGGGGAAAAAGATTCGGGTCTTGGTCGTTTCAACGGCGAGTGGGTGCTCGAGGAGTTCACGACGCTCCAGTGGGTATCCGTCATGCACGAACGCCGGGAATACAAACCATTTTTCTCTTAAACAGAAAAAAGCGTGTTGGTCCGCGAACGGATCAACACGCTTTTTTTAGACTTTCTTCACGAATTCTGATTTGAGCTTCATCGCGCCGAAGCCGTCAATCTTGCAGTCGATGTCATGGTCCCCGTCGACGAGACGGATGCCTTTCACTTTCGTGCCTTGTTTGACGACGAGCGACGTCCCTTTCACCTTCAAATCTTTGATGACCGTGACCGTGTCTCCGTCTTGGAGCACATTTCCGTTCGCATCTTTGATTTGCGCGTCCGCTTCCGCCTCGGCTGTCTCGCTCGGCGACCACTCGTAGGCGCATTCCGGACAGACGAGCAAGCTCCCGTCCTCATACACATAAGTCGACTGACATTTTGGGCAATTCGGTAGTTCCGTCATACTGATTCCTCCATTCGATACACTGTTCCCAGTATACCGCAATTTTAGAAGTTCGACAGCTAGCGGTCAGCCTTCTTGCGGAGTCTCGGGGCCTTTCAAATCAAGCTGATAAAACGATAAGTCCAGCCATTTGCCAAACTTGTAGCCGGCTTTTTTTATCGTGCCTGAATGGACGAACCCTAATTTTTCATGTGCTTTGACGCTCGCGACATTGGCGGCATCGATCCCACCAATCATCGTCTTCACTTCCCGTTCTTCACCGATGCGGATGATTTCACGGAGCAATTTATTCCCGATCCCTTTCCCCCGATAGCCGGGATGCACGTACACCGAGTGCTCGACCGTATACTGATAGGCCGGCCATGGTCGGAACGGGCCGAACGTGGCAAAGCCCATGACGACATCGCCTTCCTCCCAAACGATGATCGGGAGCCCGGACGCTTTTTTGTCTTCGTACCAAGCGACGCGATTTTGAAGCGTCACCGGCTCGTAATGGTAAACAGCTGTACTGTTGACGATTGCGTCATTGTAAATATGTAAAACGGCTTGAAGGTCGTCTCGACGGCAGTTGCGAATCATGAGGACACCATACTTTCTATAAGTTTTCTTTATTATACTTATCTCAATTTCAAAATACACGTAACGATTTGCTGCCACAAAAAAAGTCAGCCGTTGCGACTGACTTTTTTACCTTAGGCTGCCAAACGGTCACACATCGATGCGCACT
The DNA here is from genome assembly GCF_018617975.1 of Exiguobacterium sp. s21. Taxonomy (NCBI): domain Bacteria; kingdom Bacillati; phylum Bacillota; class Bacilli; order Caryophanales; genus Exiguobacterium; species Exiguobacterium sp. s21. The sequence goes on from NZ_JACSLF010000003.1 coordinate 220,968, forward strand.
CGAAACAGACGCGCGCACATTCCTGACAATGTTCGTGCTTATGTTTCTCACACTCTTGGGCACACGCCTTACAGATGACCGCACAAGCCCGGGCCAGTTCCGGTACGAACGCCGAATCCCGTGTCATCGCCTCAGCGAGGAATGAACAGATTGCAGCGCACTCACGATCGAGTCGGATACAGTCGACCATCATCTTCACGTCATGTTCCTCGAGACAAGATTCAAGACAGTAATTGCACGTCTCCACGCAATCGTGCAACGTTTCCAGTTCGTTCGCATAAATTCGATGAGCCATGTATTCGTCCTCCTTTTGAATGACTACACAACGACAATACGTTACTGTTGTTCCCTAATCTTCAAAAGAAAAACGCCCGTCGCCTAACGTCTCGGGTCGTTCACGAATGTACGATATAGGTAGGCGACACCGTTCAACCAGCGCTCCGAATACCGCTTCGGCATGAAACGGAGGCGATAGAGCCGATACATCCGCTTCAAATCTTCCCATTGGTGATCGACTTGTTGCCCTTGTCGGAATCGCGCCAAGTCAATCAAATAGAGTCGGCCGTCCGGCGTGAGGATGAGGTTGCGCAAATGGACATCGGACGGGGTCAAGCCGAGTCGCCGGGCCGCTATGAGCGCCTCATCGACTTGCTTGATGTACGCGGGGTCGATCCAAATGCCTTCAATCAAACATTCAAACAGTGTCTTCCCTTCGATATAGTCGATGACGATATAGTTCGGACCCGCTTCGTACAGACCCGGGAATTGTGGCAATCCCTCGAGCTTCCGATAGATCACGGCTTCCTCGGCCGCGATGTGCGTATAGCCAGGGAAAAACACTTTAATGACGAGTCGTGTAGATTTTATGCGGAACACGGCAGCACTGCGCCCGATCCCGTGCAGTTCGAGGTCAGGATGATAGGCGGTCACACGCGTGTCTTGCCCGTGTCGCTCAAACGTGACGCCCGCATATTGTTCATAATGATTCATAGAGCACTCCTCTTTTTCGATTCATCTCTTTCCTATCATAACTGAAATCACTTTCATTTGACTCGGTCCGCGTCCGTCCGATACGCCCAATAAGTGACGCATCCCCCGACTATCTCTATAATGAAAGCGACAGACAATGAGGAGGAATCAATCATGCAACGTATCGAACTGACAGAAGACTTATCATTCTCACGGATCATCCACGGCATGTGGCGTCTCGCTGAATGGGATATGAGCCCGCAGGAACGTCTCACGTTCATCGAGCAATGTATCGAACTCGGAATCACGACGTTCGACCACGCCGATATATACGGCGGCTATACATGTGAAGGACTATTCGGGGAAGCACTTCGCCTCAATCCTTCACTTCGCGATCAAATCGAGATCGTGACGAAGACTGGCATTAAACTGACAGGTTCTTTCAACCCAGGCCAAACAATCAATCATTATGATACGACGAAAGAGCATATCATCCGTCAAGCCGAGCGTTCACTCAAAGAGCTCGCCATTGACCAGATTGACACGCTGTTGATCCATCGTCCCGATCCGCTTATGGACCCGGACGAAGTCGCTGAGGCATTCATTACGTTACAACGCAGTGGAAAAGTCCGGACGTTCGGTGTCTCGAACCACGTACCGGCAACCCAACAGTTGCTCCAGTCACGCTTACCGTTCCAACTCGTGACGAATCAGCTCGAACTTTCACCGATGCAACTGAAACACTTCGAAGATGGTTCTGTCGACCTATGCCACGAGAAGCGGATGCCGCTCATGGCGTGGAGCCCGCTCGCCGGCGGTCAACTATTCACCGAGTCACAGTATGCGCCGCTTCGCGAGAAACTCGAAGACATCAGTGACCGCCACGAAGCGAGCGGTATCGATGCAGTCGTTTACGCATGGCTTTTGAAACACCCTGCCAAGATCATGCCGATCGTCGGATCTGGGAAAATTGACCGAGTCAAGACCGCCGTCGGCGCGCTCGATATCGAGCTCACCCGTGAAGAATGGTTCGAAATTTTGAAGGCAGCTCGCGGCCGCGACGTCGATTGAAGGTAAAAATAAACAAATAAACCCTGATTGGTTCCATCCTTGATTTTTTAAATAGTTTCATCATTTTCAAGAACGTGGCCATTCAACGGTTCATTCGTCAAAAATCGACATGTTCACAAGAGTGAAATTCCATTTCATATCCATAAGTGTAAAACAAGCCCGCTCAGTTCAAGTTGAGCGGGTTTTTTGATTTTTTTTTAAAAAAACACATTAATTTTCTTAAGACTAAAGTCACAAAAAAATGGTGCTAAAATGATGAAAGTTAATCATCAAAGGAGTGCACCCCCGTGAAAAAGTACTTGATTCTTTGTACGCTCGCCATGTTGTTCGTCCTTTTTGGATGTGAAGAAGAACATGCCTTTCGTTTACATACAGCTCCAGAGTACTATCAAGGTCGCGCTACCCTGCCATCAGGACAACAAATCGAGATGACCGAGTCCGATCGGACGAACGTCCTCGATGCTTGTTATCCAGAGGACGCGCTATCCCGTATTCCTGACGGAGAACGTCACTTGATCGGGACGGTCACATTGACCCAACCGCTGATCACGACATCCTCGACCGATGTCTTTCCGACCGCCACTTTTTTTGAAGTGGACAATCAAGCCTACGTTCAATGCCAAGCCGAGACGATCACGTACATGAAACAAATCGACACATTGCCGAACAGTCTCATTGCGTATCGTGACCACGCTGTTCCGTCTTCAGCGACGTCAAAACTGCGAAACGCCCAACCGCACGAACGGATCCATTTCACAGAGGAAATGACTAAACCCGTCGGCAACGAGCCATATCCGAAACGGAGCGGGCTCGAGCAGACGCTCGTTCACGTGACGATGCCGTTCAATGGCTCTTTCGAATTCACGTTCGAATCCCCGGAAACATATGAGACGGTCACGTTGCCGATTAACGAAGCATCGCGCCAACCTTTCCTCTCCCTCGCCTTAGGTACCGAGGTGTCTCAAGATACAAAACAATACGGGCTTCATTTGTCATCTGATCAAACCTTATATGGGGATGTGCTTCGACCGAAAGACGCGAGGTTCGACCGCATGCTTGGCGCTCGTCAAGCGAGCACGCTCCCGACGACACTCATCCCGAATGAGCGCTATCCTTTGTTCAGCTTTTCATTCATCCGTGACGGGAAACCGCATAAACAAGTCGTCTCAATCACCTATCGAGAAGAAACGTTGCTTCGCGGCGATCGGTTGAAAACGAAGATGCGCCAACAATTTGCCCACCGCCGGCATGTCGTGACACATGACTTGGCGCTGCTCGGAACGGAATCCAAGGACGCATCGTTCTTGCATCACGCCAATGCCGAGGCCGTCCAATTCGTGTTCCAAGCGATCGATCGTTCGAAAGCTGTCGCCACGGCCGGGACCCCGGCCCCGACTCCCTATTTGACCGTTTTCGAGGGTATTTGTGCGCAGACGTTCGATATCAGCTATAACGGAGACGATGTCTTTTTGACGAATACGTTGACAGGGTCACACTTCAAACTGCTCCGCGCCGATGCCGAACGTTGGCACGACTTATTCAATAAGCAACAGGGCTAACCCCTTTCCTAAAGACAGACCGGTATGAACCGGTCTGTCTTTGCACGTTTTCTAGGCAAAATCAGAAAGCATCCATTGGTCGCTATGCGACAATGACAGCAAACGATGCAAAGGAGAGAATTTGATGACGAAACGATTCGAGCGCGACGTCGCCACACATTGGCCCGTCGCTTATAAGCAACCTGGATATCCACACGTACAACAAGGTTGGGTCTTGCCCCCTGAGCGAAAAAACGAGTTCGACCCGTTCATCTTGATGGCCGAGGACTGGTTCAAACGCGGCACGTTCTCGGACCACCCGCATCGCGGTTTCCAAACGATCACCTACGTCATTGACGGGCGACTCGAACATATCGACAACCATGGCGGCCATTCGATTTTAGATGCCGGAGACGTCCAGTACATGAACGCGGGCTGGGCGGCCCGACACGCCGAGGAGGCCGTCGACGACGACTTGATTCATACGCTGCAACTGTGGCTCAATTTACCGAAAGCGCTCAAAACGACGACGACGTCTTATCAAAACGTGTACGTCGAAGACGCCCCGGTCGTGCCAATCGACGGTGGACAAGTCCGTGTCTATTCGGGTGAGGTCGGCGGTGCGACAGGCCCGATGGACAGCCTTGTCCCGATCACAATGAGTGAAGTCAGCTTAAAGGAAGGTGAAGTCTATGAGCACGTCATCCCCGTGAATCATAACGCCTTCGTCTATATGCTCGCCGGTTCGGTCGAACTCGGGACGTCCGCGACACCGCTCGAGAAGACGCACGTAGCGACGCTCACGTTCGACGAGACGGCCGAGGGTGAGAGCGGACTCCGCATAAAAGCAACGTCACGCACGAAACTGCTTGTCTATTCAGGCAAACCGATTCGAGAAGACTATATCGCTCACGGCCCGTTCGTCATGAACACCGAGGATGAGATTCGCCAAGCGTTCCGCGACTATCACGCCGGTGTGTTCGGTCCCCCGGCCGTCAAATAAAATAAGCCGCGCCTGAGGCGCGGCTTATTGTTTGTCCGGCATGAGCACCGTCTGTTGTGTCGGAACCCGACCAATCGGGACGGTCCGCTCGACGAGGACGTAGCGTTTCCCGTCCACTTCAAACTTCCGGTCGCCGAGATAATGGGCCGACTTCCCGTCCTCATACAGTTTCGTCAGGATTGCCGGCACATACTCATTCAAATTCGTATAATGCTCGTCTAGCGTCATGACGATGTTGCCTTTGCCATAACCCAACCATTGGTTCGACATGAATAACATGAGCGAAATCGTCCCGATGACACCGATGACTAAAATGACTGTCTCCATCAAATCCTCCTCATTCCACTTTCAAAAATTGCGCATCATAGCGGCGCGCCAAGACGAGATGCCCGTCGTGCGGACAAGCCAGATGTTCACACCCAACACGACCATGACAGACTAAACGTCAACACGATGAACAAGGTGATCCGCCGGGCCATGGCCGGTCTCTCCGTTCTACAGCTGCTTTACGACGACTTGACGTTTCGGTCGGAATCCGACCTGTTCATAAAAAGCCGCAGCCGCTTCGTTCAACGACCAATAATCCAGTTCGATTGAGGGAACTCCGTGCGCGATGGCATAGCGTTCCACTTCTTCCATAACCAAACGTCCATACCCTTTTCGCTTCGCTTCCGGGTTAATACTGATTTGATGCACGTACAGCGTGCGCACTGCTTGCCGAAATGCGTTCGCCTCACTTACCCGCTCTTGAAAACAGACGTAGCCAACTGTGTCCCCGTCGACCTCTGCCGTGAAGAAATGATAATCGTTTCGCGCCATCATCTCCGAAAACGCCGCTTCCATCGCCGCGTGATCGTAAGATGCAAAGAAGGACGGCGCCAACTGAAGATGATGTTCATGGATGGGACGATTCAACGTCGCAATCAAGCTCGCATCGTCGGTTCGTCTCAACTGCATCATAACGGCCCCGATCCCTCGTTCCCATAATCTCGTGTCTCAGTGACCCCGTGCGGTTTTTCATAGCCGCGCAACGTGTGGTTCGAACTGACCGTCTCTCTTCCGCTCAAACGGCGCTGAATGGGACGGGCCAGCCAATAACCTACGAATAGCGAGGCCGGAAAGAGGATAAACGCGGTGCCGAGAAAGACATAGAAATAAGACTCCTCGGCTGTTAAGACGAAGTGACTGACTCCGTAACGCAGTCCGAAAAACAAACCAACGAACACGACGGCGACGAACGCGTACTCGATACACTTGCCAAGAAATTGTTTCATTCCGTTCCCCCCTTAAAATAATTACCATTCTTTACGAGGGGAAATGGAAAAAGGTTTCAAATTTGTTTTCTGGATCCATACCATATTGTAGCCGCCCGCTCCGTCGCCGATACCCAGTCTTGTTTCCCTTGGATGTAACTTTCGATATCGTCCGGATGTTGGCTCGCCAACTGCTGCTTGAGCGACGCGTACTCGTCCCGCACGTCCGGGAATGTGACCAAGTAGTCACGAAAGGCGAGATGCCGGATGACGCCGTCATCCCCGTCCTCGAACATGTGGACGTGGAAAGTCCGAACCTCCTCGCCTTTCGCAAAGAAACGGCGTCTCGGGATGCCGTGTTCACCAAAACTCCGATAACCGAGCGCTTCCATATGACCGACCCAGTCGTCGATTCGCTCGATTTACCGAACGACCGGCATGATATCGATAATCGGCTTCGCGTCGAGCCCGGGGACCGACGTACTACCAATGTGATGAATCGCGACGAGTTCGTCTTCGAACAATCGCTGGAGCTTGGCCGCCTCTTCTTCGAATTTCGTCGCCCATATCGGGTCATATGGGATGACTTCTACTTTTCTCATCGTCCTAATTCCTCCTTCGGCTAATTCGTTCCTTCTCTGTCATCATACCCGTTTTCCGAATCGTTTAGAAACGGACCCCGCCGACGGGAAGGTTTGTCACGACTCAAAATGGGAAATGCTAATACTAATGAAAACAGAACTGGAGAGTGAACCGTATGTTGACACAGAAGCAGATCGATACGTTCAAGGAGCGTCTATTAAAAGAAAAAGCGAAGACCGAAGGATATATGGAAAATCGGGAAGAGGTATATGACGAAGGGGAACTGTCGCACTATGATAATCACCCGGCCGATTCCGGGGAAGAGCTCTTTTTGCGTGAACGTGACCAAGCGCTCACGGAACTCGATGAAGATTTTTTGAGCGATGTGGACAAGGCACTGCTCGCCATCGAGAAAGGCACGTATGGAAAGTGTGAGGTGTGCGGGGAAGACATCGAGTTGGACCGCCTAGAGGTAATCCCGGAAGCGACACTCTGCATCAAGCATGCGCGTGAACAAGAAGAAGACGAGCATCAGACCGACCGTGAACGCCCGGTCGAAGAAGACGTGCTCAACCCGTCCGAGACAGCCGCCCGCAAACAGCTCGATGGGACGGACGAGCCTGGCCAAAGCACCGACGCGTTCAGCCAAGTCGAGGATTTCGGGAGTTCGGATACGATTGCTGATAGCGAAGGCAATCACGACCCGACACGAGAATAACGTAGGCCATTGCGTGAGCGGAAGGAGTCCATCTCCTTCCGCTTTTTCATGACCATAAACAGCTGTTTTCCCCATCCTATATCTTCCCTGTTTTCAAGCCACATGATACGATGTGTAAAAATACATCTTAGGAGAATTTATGCATACAAAAGAAACGTTTTCTGAGCTGATTTCCAGCAAACTCAAACTGATTCGGACGGAACAAGGATTATCCCAAGAAGAACTCTGTACGCTCGTCGGTATCTCAAAAAAGACATTGATTCAAATCGAGAAGCGACGCCTGAACGCGAACTGGACGACGACCGTCGCCATCTGCGCCTTGTTCAATCAAAGCTCTTATCTCCATTCGTTGATTGGGGATCAACCGATCGAGTTCATTCGCCTCGTCGCGCATACCGATCCAACGTTGGCGACGAAGACGTTGGGCGGACACGTCTGGTGGACGACGATCGAGCACCAAGGGAAATATCGAATTCAACAGAATATGGTCAGTCAACATTACCGGATTCTCGACCACGACGACTTCCGCTGGTTCAGCACGTTCGACCGCGACGAGGCGTTTCAAAAGCTGTTCGAACTGCGAACGACACATGATGAGCAGGCTTGAAGAAATGACACAAAAAATGACGCAACGAAATTTCGTTGCGTCAATAAGTAGCTTTAATGGGCGTCGCGCCACCGAGTACTTCGGCGACGTCCATCGGGTTGACCGTGTTTCCGGCCGAACTGGATGAATAGGCATATTCGCCTTTATGCACTTCGAAATGGAGGTGAGGACCTGACGAGTTGCCGGTGTTGCCGATTTGGCCGATGGCTTCGCCTTGAAGCAACGCCTGTCCTTTTTTCACTTCGATTTTATGCATGTGCGCGTAGACCGTGGTCCATTTCTGACCATCGATTTCGTGCTCGATGAAGACGTGCTTGCCGTAAGGACCACCTGACTTGACGTCGGTGACCGTTCCGGCCGCGGCCGCGTAAATCGGTGTGCCGACGTTCGCGGCGATATCGAGTCCGTTATGGAACGTGTACCCGAACTGTCCGCTCGCAGCGCCATAGCCTTGTGACAGACGACCGGTCGCCGGCATCATGAACTTCTCAGGCGCCAACGCTGCCATTTGTCGTTTCAAATCTTTCAACTCGGCGGCCCGATGTTTCAATTGCTTGTAGGCGGCTGAATGGGTCGAGCGGGCCTTCTTGTGCTCTGCGCCCACTTTGGCTTGTTCGTTCTCTAATTTTTCTAACGACTGAGTCGTCGCCGCTTGTTTCTCTTTCAAGTCAGCCTCGGTCTTTTCAGATGCCGCCGCTTCCGCTTTCGCGCTCGGAAGAACAGTCGATAGCACTTGTTTGAACAGGGATGGATCATCCGTCTCGGGATTCAGCGCCGTCTCGTATGACGCGAGTTGCGCGTTGGCACGATCAATCTTCTTTTGAATCGCGTTCTTTTTTGCTTCAACCGCTTCAGCGCGGCGTTTGGCTTTCGCGACCGATTGTTTCGAGGTATGAAGCCGCTGTTCGGTCTGTTGAAGCGATTTCGTCGCCTTGACGAGGTCTTGCGGGGTAAGTTGATCCGCCGATACGGCTGAAGTCCCTGAAAAAATCAGGACGCCTGTACCGACGGTTACGAGTAGTTGTTTCCACATATATTGATAAAAACCTCCAAATAGGATGATTCGCTAGCTATATAAAAAGCTACAAGTGCGAATATAGCATCCATGTTTGAAAAGTTCAATATATGAAGCATTTCATTTATATGTCGAACATGTCAAAACGATGAGTCGACCCTCCACAAACTTCACTCAAACTTCATACGTCCTATCGCGGTCATCGCTTTCGTTTCAATACGATTATGACAATACCGAGGGCGGCGCAGACGGTCAAGGCCGGGCCACCGATTAAAAAGAACCGGGTGCTGGCTGACGACAAGTTCGTCGTCAGTCCGAGGATTGTGAACAAATTCCCGACAATCAGCAGCACCATCAGGACGGGCAAGAAACGATGCATCACACGATACCTCCCGGTTTGACCATCTCGAATTGAGCGATTTCATCCTGCATGAATCCGAGTCGGCGGGTTGCCTCGATCAAGGCCGGACGATCCGAAGTGAGCGTCAGTTTAATCGGACCGGCCGCTGCTGCCGCTCGCAACAACCATTCCGCATCTTCATCCCGACCAAACACATCAAGGAGCAAATCGCCTCGAAAAAGGAGGGCTCCTGTCGTCTCGCCCTCACGGACTCGCACAAGCTCAGCCTGTTGTTGGGTCGTACGAACGTCGACTTGCCAAATCGGTCGGTGGATTGCAGACGGATAATACGTCTCGAATAGCTCGGTGATCGGTTCCGGTTCGAGCGACGCCTCCGTCTCGGTCGGTACAGATTGGAAGTACATAATTTCTCGAACTGTTTCATAGCCGAGCCGTTCATAAAGCGTGAGTGCTGGTTCGTTCCCTTGGATGACTTCAAGCAGGCGTGTGCCCATCGCTTGTTCATCGAAGCGGCGCATCAACTCGTTCGCGATGCCGAGGTGTCGATAGCCAGGGGCGACCGCCAAACCACCGCAACGAGTGACCCACTCCGAATCCAGGTGCGCCACGCCGCTCAATATGACGGCAACAGGACGATCGTCCGCATAGGCGACGACGGAACGGGATGGCTGGTTTTGATCGCGGACGAGAAACACCGCCTCAAATCGAGCCTCATCCATGTCAAAGTGAATCATATAATCAGAAAAACCGTCCATGAAGGCATGGTATAAATCCGCGAACGGTGGATTTTGGACATAAGAAATGATTGGTCTCGCCATCGTGCTCAGTTCCTTTCGAGTTAGAGTTCAGTATACTAGAAGAGTCAACTTACACCGAGGAGGAATCCGGATGTCAATCAAACTCGAACCACTCCGTGACGCCCATTGGCCTGTCTTGGAGACATTTTCCCTACCGCTCGACCAAGAGAAATATACGACGCTCCCAACAGATCTCGATTCGCAGTTGCCAGACGGGGTGTACCCTGTCGTCATCACGACCGATGAGCCCGTTGGCTTCTTTCTGCTCCACGACACGGAACGGGTCGCCTCTTACACGGAGGTGCGAGATGCGTTATTGCTCTCGATGTTTTCCATCAATCATCCGGCTCAAGGAAACGGCCACGCCAAAGCGGCGCTCCGTCTCTTGCCGAGTTATGTCCGGGAGCACTTCACCGATAAACACGAGGTCGTCCTGTCAGTCAATCTCAAAAATGAGCCGGCCTTCTCGCTCTATCAAACTGTCGGCTTTGTCGACACCGGCCGCTTGATCGACGGACCGGTCGGACCCCAACGCATCATGTCGCTGCAGGTATAAGTTCGCCGGGTAAGATGCTGTAGACGGCTGTGTCCGTCAAGCGTTTTCCGTCAGCGGACAAGTCCTCGTTTCGGAGCGTGCCTTCCAACTGAAAGCCGAGCCGTTCCGGAATCATTCGACTTCCTTCATTGGTCGACTCGCATTGGATTTCAATCCGCTGGAAGCTGAAGTGGGCGAATCCGAAACGGACGATCGCCTCGACCGCCTCGCTCATATAACCGTGGCCGGTGTGTTCCGTGTGAAGCCAATAGCCGACTGCAGCCTTCCGTACGTCCCAGTCAATCCCAAACAGGCTGACCGTCCCGACGAACGGCCCCGTCTCCCGTAAAAAGATGAGATACCGAAAACTCTCACCTGTTACATAGAGTTCCTGTGCCCGCTTCAAGTTTTCTTCCGTCTCGGATAACGTCGGCACTTCTTGCGCGAACGGAAGCCAGCGCTTCAGTTCATCATGCGACTCCCGAATCGCCTCGTTGACGATACGGGCATCTTCTGCGGCGCGAGGTGCCCGCAAGTATAACCGTCCGGTCTCAATCTGGAGCGGTGTATCTGTACGTTCAACGTTCATCTCGTCATTCCCCCCTCTTCACTTGCGAAAACACCAAACCAAAAGACTACCTAAACCGAGCACGAGCAATACGTTCAGCAGTTGCCAAATAAAATCAATCATGAGACCCGCCTCGATTGCTTGAAGTCAACTCTTCAAGGCCTGTCAAAACTTGCTCCCAGTAGCTTGTCGGATGGGGCACGAGATCTTGCTTCGTCACGGTCCGTGTCTCCCCTGAGATTGCCGAGATCGACTCAACCTCCGCATGCTTGCCGGCCAAGAGCGACCGGAACGCCGCAAAATCGACCGTGACGACATCGCCCACTTCCATCTCATCTAATGTAAACGGTTCTCCCGCGTACGCGTAGACATATGTATGGGAGAACTCTCGATCCAAAAATGTCCCTGTCTCGATCACGTCTTCGAAGACGCCGAGCGGAGTCAGTTGATCGAACGTCAGGTCGAGCCCGAGCTCTTCATGAATCTCCCGCACCCCGTCCCGAACGGTCTCTCCGGCCGCCAAATGCCCGGCTGCCGTGATATCGAACAATCCGGGAAAATCTGTCTTCCGTTCGCTTCGAAGTTGCAGGAAGAGACGGTCGTGGGCTGTCATCCAACAATGGAACGTCTCATGCCAGTCCCCGTCCCTGTGCACATCGGCGCGTGACTTCAACCCGACTTTCTTCCGCCGGTGGTCTACGACCGTGATGAATTCCATTATCGCGTCACTCCATCCTCTAAAAATGTGATTGTCCCTGACGTCGCATCGAGTTCGACATCGATGCCGATGGGGAACACGTGTGACGGAAACGTATGCCCGATATCAACGTTCGTCAAAATCGGGAAGTCGACGTCTCCGAGCACTTCGAGCAACAGCTCCTCAAACGTGAACGGTGCGCCGGCCGCATCGAAATGTTCATGTTTCCCGATGATGAGTCCATTGATTTGATTGAACACTCCGGCCAGTTTGAGCATACTGAGGGAACGTTCCTCGTCTGCCATCGTCTTGAACGAGTCTTCTAAAAACAGGATGGACCCGTCCATGTCTGGGAAATAGTCCGACTTCAAGAAGCCGGTCATCGTGTTCATGTTCCCACCAATCAACTTGCCACGAGCCTGACCTTCTCGGAGAGTGAGCCAGCCATCATTCGGCCGGAAATTTTTCTCCCGGTCCTGCGTCGACCAATCGATCATCTCCTCGGTCCACTCTCCGGGAACGTCGAGTGAGTAAGGCGCCGTCCGCTCCAAACAGAGTACCTCTCGCACGTAGCGCTCCCCGTCCGCAAACATCGTCTCGTATTCCCCGAACGACGGGACGATGGTTGGACCATAGAACGTCGTCACACCTGTCTTTGTATAGCAGGCGAGGAGGAGTGCTGTGACATCGCTATACCCCATGATGATTTTCGGATGGTGTCGCAACGCCTCGTAATCGATATACGGTAAGAGCGAGTTCGAGTTCGTCCCCCCGATGGTGCTAATGATTGCTTTCACGTCGCGGTCGCGCAGCAACTCATTGAACTCCTCGGCTCGTTCGCGGATCGAGGCCGAACGGTATCCTTCTGAACGGTGCGTGCACCGTCCCTCTCGAACGAGAAAACCCATCCGCTTGAGCTGTTCAATTCCTCGCGCATACCGTTCCGGAAACCGGACCGGTGCCGGAAACGACGGCGTGATGATTCCAATCGTGTCCCCCGCCCGTAACGTCGGCGGTTGTTTACTTGTCCCCAACCTCATCGCTCCCTCATGTTTGTTTCATTCACTGTACGGGTTCCAAGAGTCGGCTGACAACCTATCCTAAAACAAATCAGGGTCTTCCGAGAGTGTCCGTACCTTTCGAATTTTCTGCGGACGGCCCATCCAACCGAGCACAAGAAAGAAGAATCCGCCCGCAACAATACAAAATAATCCGACCAATCCCGCGATGATGCCATGGAACCCAAAGCGTTCCCCGCTCAAGACAAGAAGGAAAGGGAAGCAGGTGAACGCGACACCTAACATGATCAGTCCGCCCCATATGCGTCGCCGTGGGAACCCGATTGTCCACCATCCGAACGCCACCAATTCTAAAATGATTAAACCGACCAGCCCGACTAGCACCATCGTCAGCACCTCCACTCATCAAATTGTCTTGTTATATTCCGCAACATTGATTCAAATTCCTGTCAAAAGAATCCTGTACAATTCCTGTAATACGGGTAAATAACTAATAGAAACCATCGTACCGGAATACCGCAGAGGAGGAACGTCATGAGGACACGACTCATCTTTGCCCTCGCGTTTATCGGTCTTTGTTTAGTGGCGGTGTATTGGATTAGTACGTGGGACGACCATCAAATCGAAGGACGGATTGAGCAAATCGATATCCCCCAAATGATGATTGGTCCAAGTGACGTCTCGGGCAATGAAGTCAAGTTGTATACGATTTTAATCAATGATCAGACCGAAGTGACCGGGGGTGCGAACGACGTGCAAGAACTTCGGGTCGGTCAAGTCGTCACGGTGGAGCTCGACCGTGACGCCAAACTCAAAATTGCCGTGTCAATCCATGTAACGCCGGATTAAGCGACACGGCTTTTTTTCAGAAAACGAGCATAGTTTTTAGGGAACGGTGGAATATGAGAACAGGAAGCTGAAAGGAGCGAATTGAATGATTTCAAATACATTGTTGTCGGGGAAAGTCGCATTCATCACAGGCGCGGCATCCGGAATCGGGCGCGCCGCCGTCATCCGGTTCGTCCAAGCGGGGGCAAAAGTCGCCATCGTCGACTTAAAATTGGAGGATGCCCAGCAACTCGCGAGCCTGATCGGAGAAGAACGAGCCATCGGCATCAGTGCCGACGTCGGGAAGGAAGACGAGATGAAACGAGCGTATGAACAGACCGTCGAACGTTTCGGTCACGTCGATATCGTCTTCGCGAACGCGGGTCGTAACGGGACGATCACGCCAATCGAGCATTTGTCGCTCGAGGATTGGAACGGTGTCGTCGAGACGAACTTAACGGGCACGTTCTTGACGGTGAAACATGCCATCCCGTACTTAAAGGAACGAGGCGGCAGCATCATCATCACGTCATCCATCAACGGGAACCGTTATTTCAAAAACTTCGGGTTCAGCGGCTATGCGACGACAAAAGCCGGACAGACCGGATTCGCCAAAATGGCTGCAGCCGAGCTCGCCCAGTTCGGCATTCGCGTCAACTCGATTTGTCCCGGCGCCATCGATACGAACATCGATGACTCGACGAACCGAGACGACGCCTTGCTTGAGGAAGTCGTCATCCCGATTGAGTACCCGGAAGGGAATCAGCCGCTCGCCGGCAAGTCAGGCACGGCCAAACAAGTCGCGGACGTCGTGTTGTTCTTCGCGAGCAACATGTCGAGCCACGTCACCGGTTCCGAGGTGTACGTCGACGGCGCCGAATCTTTGCTTTAACGACAACAGGTCGCCCCGCAGGGCGACCTGTTTATTTGAGGATCGGGCTTTTCATGACCGCTTTCTGATAGAACGGGATAAAACCTAAACGCTCCATGTTGCGGCCCGAGGCCGTATCGACTTTCGTTGTGACGGTCACGTACTGACAACCCGCTGCTTTCGCGGCGGCAATCCGCTCCAAGATGAGCTGTGTCTGGTAACCTTTGTTTCGGTAAGCTGGGATTGTGCTTGTCAAAAACAGTTCGCCCATCCCATCCTGGATGGCAAGAATACCACCGGCGACAGCCGTCTCACCTTCGCGGACGAGAAATGCTTGGTTTTCGGGGAGCGCGTAGAAACCTTTCGCTGTATCAATCGTCTCTTGTAAAATCGTTCCCGTCTCGGCAAAGCCAGCCGCGATGGCCCGGGCCCATTCGTTTACGTTATCGGCGTTCACCCGTTCGACCGCGTCCGGTTCATCTGATGGGAACACGAACGCATTCACGTCGAGCAACCAGACGTCGAGGAAGTGGTCGAGCGTATAGTTTCGTTCTTGCAGCAACCGAAGGAGCGACATGTCCGCGAGTGGACAGACTTCGATATGTAGGCGGGACACGTTCTTCCCGCGCACCCACTTCTCCATCTGGTGCAAATCGTAAAAACTGGTCGGTCGATTCAACCCGAAGCCGACCGCGAAACTCGTATTGCCCATCCGGAAGACGTGGCCCTTGTTTTCAACAATCAATTCCGAACCTTCATAGGGAGGGGTCTGTTTACGATGCCGAATATAGGCAGACGTCCCTTCCGCTTTGATGCGTTCGATCCGCCTGGCTAGTTCTAAGCGTCTCATCTCATTCCCTCCCTACTAATCTCCCCTGAGTTTACCACACTTCGATTGCGAACAGATTGTGATTCCGTTACAGCCGGACCTCATCGACGACAAATGACGATGATCCTTCGATTTCTTCGATGAAGTGCGACCCGAACAGCATCGCCGGTGTAAAGCTACCTGGGATGACACGGCCCGATCCGACAAGACGCTTCACGACCTCAAGTGCGCCGTACACGGTGAAGGCATACGTGCTCGCCGTCTTAATGCGAACGATCACTTTGCGTCCTGAGGCGTCCGTCGCCTCGCCCCAGACATACGTCGATGATTGCTCCCGCTCCGACTCATCCGGTCCGCTCACGTGCTCATCAACGTAACGGAGCAGCTTTCCTTGCACCGCGTCGCTGCCAAGAATCGGGCCGAACCAAGATAAGAGACGCGCCCCGTAAGCGTAAGCCGTCGGGACCGGGACCCACGTCGTGATGTTCGGGATACCCGTCGTATAATAGGCGGTCGAGACATCCCCCCATGGAATCGCAAGTGCCGTTTTCTTGCCGCGTCCGAAATCGATGTGACGGCGTTTCGCCCCGAGCGGGAATGGTGTCAGTTCGCCATCTTTCCGTTCGGCACTGCTCGACCCGAGTCCGCGGATGGCTGTTTTCAGCGTCCCGCGTGAGATACCGGCGGCCGCCGAGAAGCCGAGTGCTAGATTCGTCGCATCCGGCATCAGCTCTTTCAACTTGCGGGCCACACAGTCGGTCGGGATGACGTCAAAGCCGACACCCGAACAAAGCAACACGCCGGCCTCTTGTGCGAGCTTGGCCCGTTTCTTCGAGTGGATGTATTCGAACACTTCGATTTCCCCGGTAATATCCAAGTAATGCGTCTTCGTGGCGAGGCACGCCTCGACCATCGGCCGACTCGTATCGGCGAACGGTCCGGCACAGTGTAACACGAGGTCGATGTCTTCCAATTGGCGCGTCGCCTTATCGAACGACAAGTTAAAAACGCGCGTCTCACACGCGAGCTCTTCCCCGAGCTTTGCGATTGCGTCCGCACGCCGACCCGCGAGCACCGGTGTCATCCCTTCTTTTACTGCTTGCCGGGCAATCAGTTCGCCTGTATAGCCGTTCGCCCCATAAATCATCCATTTCATCACGATTCCTCCTTCAACTCTACAAACATGTCTTTTCTTTGTTCCCTATCCTGCCAACTTTCACCCGTGTAACCGATGCATCACTTCTTGCATCACACCAATCAAATAAACGATGCCAACAGCCGTCACTATGACACCGACGGGGATGACGAGACTCGACCACACCTGCCTTGTTGCGAACCGACAGCCCTTATATGTCAAGTAGCGATCAATCGCCCAATATAATAGCGCCGCCCCTAAACTGAGCCAGAGCAAGACGAGCCCGAACCCGATATGTAACCCAAACGAGACGAGCGGCCCGAACCGCTTCGACATCCGGCGTGTCACCCAATCGCTGAACACCGACGTCAACACGCCGTACGTGACGATGACCGGGAAACTAACTGCTAAATAAGTTGCCGTCAACATCAATAGCTCATTCACCGTATCGCTCACCCCACCGCTGTCCGGATATTGCGGGATGACGACCCAACACGCCAACAAGAGTGCATAAATCGGGGCCGTGAGCGACGCCGCGACAATTTTCCGAGCCCACATGCTCATTCCCCCCTTCTTCTACTCCAACTTTACATGACCCGTAAAAAAAGCGCACAAAAAAACCAGCCTGTTTAAAGGCTGGCCAAATACTTAGTTGTTCGCAGCTTCTGCCGCTTTCGTGCGGACCGTCTGCATCGCTTCTGTCCATGGGACGAGCTGGTCGAGCATGTCGTTGACCGATTGGACTTGAACGTCTTTCGGTGCGAAATGTGTCCCGTTCTCGAAGTCCGTGAAGAGCGAGAGGGCTGGGTGGACACGGACGTGGGCGATCAAGAGCTCGCTCAACACGCCGCGTAAGTGTTCTGTCGCACGCGCACCGCCGACCGAACCGTATGAGACGATGCCGGCTGCTTTGTTATGCCATTCGTTACGTAAGTAGTCGAGAGCATTTTTGAGCGCGCCTGTGATTGAGTGGTTGTATTCTTGGACGATGAAGACGAAGCCGTCCATCTCTGCGATTTTCTCAGACCATGCCGCCGCACCTGATGCGTCGCCGCCTGGTTCGCCGAGAAGCGGAAGGCTGTAGTCTGCGATATCGATGATTTCATAGTTAGCGTCACCGCGTTTGTCCGCGAGTTCTTTCACCCATTCTCCGACTTGTGGGCTGACGCGTCCTTCACGAGTAGATCCGAGTACGATTCCAATTTTCAACATGTTAGTTCCTCCTTGTGAGTTGGTTGGTTCTTCTTGTTTACCGAACAAACGATTTAAAAAGCTCATTTCATTCCCTCATATTCTTTCTCAAACGTTTTTGTACTTCTGACCGTATCAATCGGTCGAACCATCGCTTCAATCTGTTCCCGCTTCGGCTCTAAGAACGGCGGGAGTGACAATTTCTCACCGACCGTCTCATACGGCTCATCGCCCATGAACCCTGGTCCGTCCGTTGCCCATTCGAACAGGATTTGCGGCGCGACGCGTGCGTAAGACGATTCAAAGAAGAAGCGGTCGACATAGCCTGATGTCGGTAACCCGAACTGTTGCAATCGTGCCGTCCATTCATCGAGGACACTGCGGTCATCGACACGGAAAGCGACGTGATGCACAGTTCCGAACCCTTGGCGCGCGACTGGTGACGTCTCGTCATGAATGACGACGACTTGCGCTCCGTTTCCACCCTCACCTCCTTCAAAGAGATGCGCGTCGCCTTCTTGTCCGATCTCTTCGAACAACATGACTTGCTCCATCACTTGTTTGAAATACATAAAGTCCGCGATGCGGATGAAGATTGGACCGAGGCCCGTGATGGCGTACTCGAGCGGGACCGGGCCGTTTTGCCACGGTTCGCCTGACGCGACGCCAACGTTGAACTCATCTGAGATGAGCTGGTACGCCTGCTCGTCGAAATCGACGAACGAAAGCGTCTTCTTGCCGAACTGCTCGGCGATGCCTTCATGCTTCACTCCGAGGCGGTCGAATCGACGTTCCCAATATGTGAGTGCCTCGTCGGTCGGGACGCGGAACGACGTCTTGGCGATTTCATTCGTCCCATGCACGCCTTTTGGGATGCCAGGGAAATCGAAGAACGTCATATCTGTTCCAGCGCTGCCTTTGTCATCGGCGAAAAATAAGTGGTACGTCTGAATGTCGTCTTGGTTGACCGTCTTTTTGACGAGACGCATCCCAAGGACGTTCGTGAAGAAGTCATAGTTCTTCTCGGCGCTGCTCGTAATCGCCGTCACGTGGTGAATTCCTTTTACATGGTTCATTCGAATCGCTCCTTAAAATCTTGATTTCGAGATAATCAGTTAAAATTTTTTGACACTTCGGCGCGTTTGCCGACCGTCTTCAATTGAGTAATTGTATTTGCTAAATCGAGACCGTCGAAGAGCTCGTCCATTCGTCGTTCATGGGCTGGAAAGATGCATGACATAAGTGTCTGTCCTTCCTCTGTCAGTGCCGCATACGTGACGCGACGGTCGCTAGGACACGCTTTGCGGATCAAATAGCCTTTCGCTTCGAGCCGGTCGACGATGTATGTCATGCTCCCGCTCGTCAATAATACTTTTTTGCCGATCATTTGAATCGGTTGGTCGCCTTTATGGTACAGCAATTCCAGGACCGAGAACTCGGTCGGATTCAGCCCGTACTCGGCGACTTCATGCTTGACCACGTCTTGAATCGATTGCGAGGCCCGAAGCAACACCGTGATCGCTTTTAACGTTTGTCGTTCTTCCATGTGTTCCCCTCCTCTGCTGAGAGAAAACAATACTTTAAATTTCATTATCTTTAATTCGAGATAAATATAACACGCTAAATTTGATGGGTCAATCAATTTGTCTCAAAAAAAAAAGACGAGTTGCCTCGTCTTGTCGTTTCAGTCATACGTCTCATCCAAGTTACGCGCATAAAACGCGATGGCGCGACGATACCGTTTGATGCTGTCATCCGGCTCCGGGCTTGCGAGCAGTTCGAGCAACGTACCGGTCGCTTCCTTATGGCGACCGAGGTTATAGCGGGTCATCGCCTGGAACACTTTGAGCGCCCCGATGTCTGGGAACTGCTCAATCGCCTTGGCAAACAACGCCTCAGCGTCCTCATAGCGGCCGAGCGCCCGATACGTGCTGCCGAGTCCGATATACGTCTCCCGAAGCTCTTCGCCGGCGAGGCCGAGCCGGATTGCCCGTTCATAATGCGGGACGGCTTGACGCTCTTCCCCGAGCGAGTCATAACACCAGGCGCAATGGGCATGCAGGCGTGGGTTCTTCTCGTCTTGTCGGAGCAACATGAGTAGCAACTGCTTTGCCCGTTCGAGCTCTCCGTTCTCGCGGAGACGAATCGCTTCGTCGAGCCCCTTCTCTTCTGAGGTTTGAACTTCCAAGTCACTCAAGTCATCAAGCCACGCTTGCAACAATTCGTAATAGCGACCGACATGGACGCCATCGACGAGGGCATGGTGGGCTTGGACCGAGAGCGGCATCGTCATCCGGTCACCGGTCTCCGTGAATTTGCCCCAAGCGATGCGCGGCACCGTATCATGCTGTTGATCGTGTGTCGGGTGGCTGATGCTCGTGAACGTGACCCAGGGCACGCTCGTGATGTAAAGCAGACTGTCCGGCTCATCGTCGCCGACGACGACTTCCCGTTTCGCCCCGCTCATCCGGGCCGTCACTTCTTCCATGAAGTCCGGGAACGTGTCTTTATAGGTCGCCGTGCAAAAGTTGAAGACGTCATCGTCCATCATGACGGTGAACGATGGATGTACGACGTCGTGCTCGATGACCTCGTCGCCGCGAATGCGGTAGCGAAGCTCCGGGATGGCGTTCGCCGTCTTGACAGCACCGTACAAGAACAGTTTAAAGAACGACTGGCCGGTCCGTTTGGCGTGCGCATGTAACTTCGTCACATCAACGCTCGCCGTCACGTTGAAATGCGGAGCGTCGAACGCCTTGAAGAATTCGTAGTGCTTCTTGCGCGACCACGTCTCGATATTGATGATTTTCATGATTCGTCCCCTTGTTTTTTCTTTCACTGTACCAAAGGGAACAGGCCGTTCAAAGTTTTTGCTTCAATTCGGTGTAATGCTCGTTCGCCAAGTCGAAATAGACGAAGTCCCGACGTTCAATCCGGTCGAGCGTCGCATGGAAGTCGCGCCAGCCCTGTTCGACGAGCTCCGGCGTCAGTTCTCCGGCCTCCGTCGCTTCCTCGAACTCGTCCTCGTCTTTGCGGACGACGTCCCCGTTCGGGAAGATGAGGATGTCGAGCAACAAGTCGTCCATATACGGGATTCCATCCTCATATCCGATTGCTTCGACGATATCGATGTACCATTGGACGATTTGCCCTTCCTCATTAAACATGACGGTCACACCGAACGGCTCGTCGTCCGGGAAGTATTGGAGCCAGGCGTATCCGGCATCGGCGACGATGAACTCTTCTCCCTTGTGCATTTTATATTGAGGTGCGCGGACCGCATCGATTTGAAACAAGGCGACGGTCCCGGAGAAACGGTCATCATGGATTTCCATCTGCGCGTAGCGATGTTGTAAGATGCGTTCCCAGTCCCGGCGATTGGCAAATTTTCGTTTTGGCATATGTCTCTCTCCTTTTGACCCAATTCATACGTAAAGAGTTCGCCAAAATCCGACATTTCCCTGTTCAATCGTACAGATTGTGTTGATTGAACGAGACGAGGTGGCTTTGCTTCAATCGTTTTCGCTCGACCATCCGCGTAAAAGCATCGGTCGAGATGAACCGGTTGCCTGGGTGGATCGTCGCCAACTGCAGCAAGATGAATCGTATGCCGCGCTCACCTTCCTGAAGCGGGACATGGAGCATCGTCCCATCCTCATTGAATCGATTTATGAACAACTCGATTTTGCAGTCCTCTTTTAACAGGCGCGATGTGACGAAGGCGGTTTGGCTGATGAGCGATTCGAAGTCGTGATGGAGCGTATAACCGGACGGACCATTCAAATCCAAGGCAAACGTGAACGTATCGAGCGTCGTCTGTTGAAATACTTTTGACTGCAGTCGTCCGAGTTTGGCGGTCGCGTACCAATCGATCTCCTTCACCGGTTCCCCTTCATACGGTTTCGACCCGATTAGTTGCAACGGATTTCGAAGCGGTGACGCCAAGAGCGGCCGGTCCCCGAGCGCTAACCGTTTCGTCCCGACCGGTGGATGCAACAGGAGCGATGGAAGGACGGTCCACTCTATATCGACCGGTCGTTCATATAAATACGTCCCGAGACGGAACGGAAGCGTGACGGCGATGACGCATTCCTCGAACGTGGCTGGACCTCGATACTCGGCGCGCACGACCAATTCGTGGCGGGTGCGACCGACATCGACCTTATAGTCGAGCACGTTCGGAAGGCGCTCATGCGCCGGAAAGCTTATTCCCGAGCTCGACTTCAAACGAATGCGAAGTGGCAGGCCGAGCCGGTCCAACTCGCCCACCCCATCGACCACTAATACGAGCCGACTCTCGTCCCCGACAAACAGCAGTTCTTCGTATTGCGTGAACTGGAGATCGATGTGCCGCTCGAGTTGTTGCCGCGTCCGCTCGAGCATCCAAATCGCACTCGCTACAATGAAGCATATGTAACCCAATCCGTATACGTATGGGAAGAACACGAGCATGGCTCCGCTCACGATATATATAGGGAGGAGCCTTCGCTGCAACCAAGCGTGCGTGGACAGGATCATGCGTCAGCCCTCGACCGGCACGGGCACGGTGTCTAAAATGTGTGCAATGACGTTCGCTTTGGTCGACTTAATGCCGCCTTCAAGCGTCAAGCTGATCCGATGGGCGAGCACGTACGGCGCCACGGCTTTGACGTCTTCTGGGATGACGTACAGTCGGCCGGCCAAATAGGCATAACTTTGACACGCGCGGAGCAGCGCGATCGCGCCGCGCGGGCTGACCCCGACCTCGACGGACGCGTGCGCCCGGGTCGCATGGACGAGACCGAGCATATAGTCGAGGACATCGTCTTGAATCGCGACTTGTCTCGTCTCGGCCTGCGCTTCTTGCAGCGAGGCGAGTGACGTCACGGCCTCGACTTGTTTGCGGGTCTCGGTCAACACTTGCAACAACAATTCTCGCTCTTCGGCGGCTTCCGGATAGCCGACCGGAATCGAGATGAGGAACCGGTCGAGTTGCGCGTCCGGAAGAGGGAACGTCCCAGCCGATTCAATCGGGTTTTGCGTCGCGATGACGAAAAACGGCTTCGGCATCGGATACGTCTTCCCGCCGATTGACACTTGTCGTTCCTCCATCGCTTCTAACAGCGCCGACTGGGTGCGCGGGACGGCCCGGTTGATTTCATCAATCAAGACGATGTTCGCAAAAATCGGACCTTGCCGATGGTCAAATCCTTGCGTCTGCATATTGAAGTAGTCGGTCCCGATGACGTCGGACGGGAGCAAATCGGCCGTAAATTGGATGCGCGAGAATGACCCGTCCAAACTGCCGGCAATCGCTTTGGCGAGCAACGTCTTCCCAGTTCCAGGTACGTCCTCGAGCAAGATATGTCCTTCGGCGAGAAGTGCCGTGCAGCAGAGACGAACGACCTCTTCTTTCCCTAAATACACTTCATTCAACTGTTTGATGAACGCTTCGATTCCCATTTCGTTCCCCTCCGTTGGTAGATGTCTCATTCGAAGTTTACCTGTTTATGGTAATATAGACAATAAATAGTCTGAACATTCCGATAAGGAGGGAAAAGATGAAGTGGTCGTCTCGATTTATAGGGTTCCTTGTTATGACAGCTTGTCTCGTTGTGACATTCGTCTTCATTAGCAAGGAGACGTTCAGTTGGCTTCAAACGATCAATACACCTGCTCCAAGTAGTGTGATCGAAATGGGCAAGCCAGAAGAGGCACCACCGCCAAAAGGTGGTATTGATTTGGGTTCTACCGATGAGAAGGGAAACGGGGGAGAACGGCAAGTGAAGGAAGACATGCTCAAATTCAAATTTGGTAGCGGGGATGGTGATGCCCCAGGCGGACTCGGCACATTGTTCGCCTTCCTTGCTGCCATCGGGTTGACCGTCTATGGCGTGCGTAGATGGCTGCGTCGTCGACGGGGGAAAGGATTCACGTTTTCTAGTAGACAGAATGCCTTGGCGCCACTGTCTCTCAACGCGGACACATCGATTGAGGCACGGACGTTCCCGATGCTCACGAGTATCGAACTGAGGGATTGGCTGATCACGTTCAACGCGTCGCTCGCCCCTGAGTTAAAACTTCGGAAGAATGAGACGGTCGTCGACTGGTTCGAGCGCATCGAGCTGACAGATATCGACGCCTCGCTCTATCATCTGATTCGCTATGGTCCCGCATCCGATCATGACATCCCGTTCGATCAACAACAACGATTTCACGAGGCACTCGACCGTTACTTGAAGCGGCAACCCTGAGCGAGAAAGTACCCGGGTTCTCAATGACTGGCAAACATGCTACGCTCATTGATAACAGGAAAAAAATGTAACTTTCTTAGGAGGTTTGATTGATGAAACGCCTAGGCCTACTCGGATTCAGTGTGTTTTTATTGACCGGGTGCACCGATTCCGTTGAGCAACCCATCGTCCCAACCGATACAAATGAGCCGTCGTCCGAAGACATCACCGCTTGGACGCGAGAAGATTTTAAGGACGTCTTCGACCAATACGAAAAAGTAGCGCCGCTCTTGACGGCACTCGAGAACGATGGACTCACCCCGTTCCGCGAGACGTTCGAGCACGTCGTCATCGCCGGCGACGGCATCCATCATACATACGCCGATATCCATCCGTTCAAACTCGACGACGGCACTTATGCCACCATCTATGAGAGTGAAAATGGAGACATCGCCAACGGTCCCGAGTCGGTCGCGCCACTGTTTTGGCAAGAGGCGTCGTTCCTCCAATTCGTCGAAGAGATCGAGAAGCGAAAATATGGGGCGAGTGCCCCACCGACGGACGTCGTCCTGACCGAAGGCGAGTTTCAGGCGCTCTATAACCGCCACGCCTACACATCCGCGCTCATCGTCGAGCTCGATGAATGGGGCGTCCAAGTCACGCGTGACCCGCTCGAGAACGTCATCATCGCTGGGAACGGGGTCAAGGAAGTGAAGGCCGATTTGATCGTCTTTGAAGTCGAGGGTGGCTACGCCATCGTCTATGACCGAGACGGTGAGATCTTCAAAGGACCGGAGTCGATTGCTCCGCTGTTTTGGAGCGAGACGGATTATGAAAACCTACTCGAGAAACATGAATGACTTATGGGAAGCGTCGTTTCAAGTCCCGGTACTCGAGTAGCAAATTGAGCCATTGCGCCGGCTTATCGCTCGACTCAGCTACATCGTACCGGTACTTCGTCACATATACATGCCACGACAAGGCACGATAGACGCAACCGAGCTCTTCGGCGATCAATAGATGACGCCAAAGTACGTCCTTGGGTGCGACGCCGCTCCACGCTTCCAAGTAAACCGTACGCATCGTTTGAATCTGTTCATACCAGGCGACCTCGTCTTCTTCCGGCAATAAGTCGTACAGCGCGTTCCAAAACACGCGCACGCTGAAAAACGGATGCGTGACGGTCGCGTCGCCCCAGTCGAGGATACACAAATCATTCGTCCGTTCCCGCCAGAAGATGTTGCCGCCGTGCAAATCACCGTGCTCGAGACTCATCGGCATCCCAATCGCCAGCTCATCGCACATCGCGATCAATTCATCTTGAAGCGCGAGCATGGCCTCGGCTTTGTATTGCTCGAGCCCGGCGCAGAGCTCAGGTAAATACGCACGGATTTCGTCCTTCAACTTGTCCGGTCGGCGGTCCGGGATGCCGTAAGACAAGCAGGTCTCGATCTGGTCGATCTCCTGTCGCTGCAGCTGTGCGTATTGACGCAACGCCGCTTCGTATCGACTCACGTTAGGTCGTTCACGTAACGCCTCACCGCCGATGTCTCGCATGAGTAACCAATGCTGAGCGAACTCGATGGCGATGACGTCAGGGATGAGACCCGGATGCCGCTCGGCTAGAAGCGCCGTCAGTCCGGCCTCGCCACGGCTGATGTCGGTCACCGCTTTGGCATAGTAACGTTCCTCATCGAGCGCGCCAACAAGCAAGTACGTCAAATCGGTATCTTTGATCACGTGCCACCTCGCATTCGGCACGTTTGCCTCAATCCATCGTTCGAACCGTTCACGAAACGATCGGTCACGCCATGGGATTGCCTGTCTCATCCTGTTCACCCTTTCTTTCATCATCTCCTAGGAGGAAACGATATGGACGTTGTATATTACTCATACCCGGTCGATGCCATCTTGTATATGTATTTAGGGGCGACGGCCGTTGTCAGTCTTCTCATTGGTCTGCTCGTCTGGCGTCTGTTCAAGCGACGGGATGTCGCCTTTTGGACCACGCTCGTGCTCAGCTTCATCGGGGTCTCGCTCTCGCTCGTTTGGTTTCAACAGGCGTCCGTCGCCGTGTTCATGGGGACACTCCCGTGGTTGATCAATCTCGTCTTCTCCCTTTTGTTGTACGGTCTGTTCGTCGGCATCATCTATGTCACGTTCCGACCACGAAAGCTCGACCGCGTCCAATGACGGTATGCTATACTCATGTTAATAAACGACCACTAGGGGAGCCTTCGGGCTGAGACGGCATGCGCCGGACCCTTCGAACCTGATCTGGCTCATACCAGCGTAGGGAAGTGGTGTGGGATTCGTCTGTCTTTCCACGCCACTTTTCCACTTGGAGAAGTGGCGTTTTCATTTTGAAAGGAGACTATCTATGCGTATTCAACAACTCACTTGGATGGCGATGCTCATCGCCATCGCCGTCATCGGTTCCCTGTTCATCTCGATTCCGACCGGTGTCGCCCGTGCCTATCCGATTCAACATATGGTGAACGTCATCGCCGCCGTCACCGTCGGGCCGATCGGGGCCGTTCTCGTTGCGTTCGTGACCGGAATCGTCCGTGTCATGACCGGTACCGGGTCGCTCTTGGCCTTTCCCGGAGGTATGATTGGGGCGCTTTTGGCCGGGGTCTTCTATATGAAGACGAACCGCGTCGCCTTCGCCGCATTTGGTGAAGTCATCGGGACCGGCCTCATCGCTTCGCTCGTCGCCGTCCCGTACGCCAAGGTGTTGATGGGGACCGAGTTCGGGGCGCTGTTCTTCTTCCCAGCCTTCCTTGCCTCGAGTGTGACTGGGGCCGTGCTCGGCTGGATCGTCTTGGCTCGGGTCAAGCAATTACGACCGCTCACGGTGAAACGATAAATAGGAGTTCCCCCCGCTGAAAAAAATGGTAAAATCAGGATAACACATACTGGGAGGTCATTTCTTGAATCGATTGACGCTATTATTGGCGGCCACCGCTTGCCTGTTCATGTCCGGTCTCTTGTACACGCTCGAACGCATCGCCACGTTCACCCGCTGGAATGCTCAGATTGCGACAGGCACGTTTTCCAGCGAGCCGATGTTCGTCGATGTGCTGCTCCAAAACGTGTTCATCTCGATTTTCGGAGTGGCCGCGATCGTTCTCTTTTTCAAAGCGGGCAGTGCTGTCCAAAATACAACGTCCACAAAAGCAGGGACAGCCGACTCATGACGGCTGTCCCTGCTTAACGTGATACACCCAAATCTCTTCCCCGTTTGCCTCATCAATCAGGCCACTGTCGACAAATCCCCCCTTCGCATAGAACCGTTTTGCCGGTTCGTTCATCGGATGCAAACTGAGGATGAGGTCATCGACATCGAAGCGTTCTTGCATCCACTGAATCGCAAGTTGTAAACATGTTGAACCGATACCTTTCCCTTGCTCTGTCACATCGATCATAAATCGATCGAGCCAGATGTAACGCTCCACCTTGTTCTCTGCCCCAATCATCATGAAGCCGACGGGATGATCATCGCGACAAAGTGCATAGCACTGCCACGCATATTTGACATCGGTTTCCATCTCGCGGAGCGATTCGGCGTTTGTTTCGATAAAGCGAGCTTGGTCAGAAGCGACGGTCAAGGCGACAACAGCCTCCCGGTTCGTGTCATCGACAAGTTGAATCGTCAGCGTATCGGCAGCCATCGGCGCACCTCTTCCATGTCCAGTCCGCGCTTCGGCAAGATATAGGCGCTGACCGAGGAGTTGTATAGATACACATAATCGTCCTCCTCGACGACTTCCTTGATTCCTGCCCATGACACACGCGTCTCGCCGAACTCATTTAAATCGCGCAGACCAGTCTCCTCCAAATCCATCGTGTGGGGACCAATCATACCTTCGTTGCTGCGTTCGTCGATGAGACGCCGCGTCTGCTTCCGGACGTGCCGTTCAAAGTATTTCGGATAATATAGGAACCACAGAACGCTCGCGATTCCGTATATCCCGTACAGCCACCAGTCCGTCTCTTGGAGCCACGTCGCCAGCACGAAAGCAGCGCCTAAAAAGATAAGTGGTCCGATGATTCGCTGCAGGAGAATCATTCGCTTTCCGGTCTTCGAACGTTTAATATGGCTCAAGTTGAACCGGATATAGTCGTCTTCTGTCAATTCGTATTGGATTTTCATCATCATTCCCTCCTCGGTGTCCTATACGTCTCACGTGAAGAAAAGTTCCGTTCAGAACGTTGATTCGATACACTAAAACAAAGGAGTGACATCATGAAACAAATCCATCACATCTGTATTCAAACACCCGACTATGAGGCGTCCAAACAATTTTATGAGGCGCTCGGCTTCGAGCTCGTTCAAGAGTCGCCCGACTTTCATACGCGCGCGTACAACAGCTGGCTCAAACTCGGTGACTTTTATATCGAGCTTCAAACGGCAAAAGTCGACGAGACGTTGTCGCCTTATTCGAAGCACGTGGCCGGCCCGGTCCACTTCGCGCTTTATGTCGATGACCTCGAAGCGGAAGTGAGACGGCTAGAATCACTTGGCGTGACGTTCCTACCAAAGCACGGCGGGAACATTTACTTCGTCGTTGACGGTCATTTGAGTAAATTAAAAGCTCCGGAAGGCACGATTATCGAGCTCCGGGACACGTTTGTCATCAAGTGAGGCGCTGCCTCGCTTTTTTTATTGCCAAAATCGCACACCCTCATGTTTTTCGCCGTCTTCGAACAGGTACAAGACAAAGAACACACTTTGTCCGTACCGTTTGGAGGCCTTTCATGAAATATCTCGATTATTGGAGTTACTTATCGCTCTCCCTCGCCAAGCTGTTCCTCTTCAGCCTGTTGACCGCGAGCGCGTTCGACCTACCTTTTCTATTCATCAACCTCGCGACCATCTTGATGATGACGAGTTGGGCGCTACTCGTAAAATCGCAGACACGTCGCTGGATTTTGTTCGCGTCGCTGTTTCTGCACAGCACGCTACTCATCTCGGACGTCTGGTACTACCGCTATTTCGGTAACTTGCTGTCGGCCGCCTTGCTCTCTGACATCGGCCAGATGGGAGACGTCGGGGGCGGCTTTCTGACACTGATTCAAGCTCCTGACTTCATCTTGTTCACAGATTTGCTCGTCTACGCGGCTGTCCTCCTCTATATGAAGCGACACCCCATCACGGAACCGAAACGTCTCGGTCGCCGTTTGGCGGTCGCCGGTTTTCTTGTCGGCTTCATCGTCTTTACCGTCCCGACCGTCGTTCATTACGCCGAAACAGATCACCGGAAAAGCTCGATTTCGAACATGCGCGAGTATTATCAGCTCGGCTTTTGGGGCTATCACGGCCTCGATGCATTCCGCGGCCTTCAGGACGCCCTTCATCTCGGTGACGACCTGACAGAACGGGAGCGCAACCAAATCGAAGCGTTAGCGACCGAACCAGTTGAGACCACAGCCGATACGAACGTCATCGTCGTCCAACTCGAGTCGTTCCAAGCGTCCGTAATCGGTCAGACGGTCAACGGTCAAGAACTGACACCGAATCTGAATGCGCTTCGTGATGAGATGCTGTATTTCCCGAATTTCTATCATCAGACTCACGAGGGACGGACGTCTGATGCGGAATTCACCGTCAACGCCTCGCTCTATCCTGTCAAATCAGGTTCGGTGTATACGCAGTATGCGACGAACACGTTTGACGCCTTGCCTGAGCAGTTACGACGAGCCGGCTATGATACGGCCGCGATGCATGCGTTCGACAAGGAGTTTTGGAATCGTGCCAACTTCTATGAGCAAATTGGCTACAACCACTTCTTCCACCAAAACGATTATCCGGCCAATCCGGTCATCGGTATGGCCGTCGGCGACAAGGAGTTCCTGACGACATCGGTCGACCACTTGGACACGTTGGAAGAGCCGTTCTATTCCTTCATGGTCGCGTTGACGAGCCATACGCCGTATGAGATTCCGGACGAGGAGAAACGGTTGGATCTATCGGAATACGAGGACCCGCTCCTCCAAGACTATTATCATACCGTCCACTACAGCGATGCCGCCGTCGGTCTCATGATTGAACGACTGAAAGCCAACGGAACGTGGGACGACGCCTTGGTCGTCTTTTATGGCGACCACGACAGCGGATTGACCGCTGCCGGTGACGAGATGGCTATAAAAGCAGACGCCGACTCCACGGTCGAGTTGTTCCAGCTTGACCGCTCCGTCCCGTTATTCATCAAACCGGCCGGGCTCAAACGAGGTCAGACGGTGCAGGCGAGCGGCGGGCAAGTCGACCTGGCCCCGACCATCCTCGATTTGCTCGGCATGACACCGACGTACATGCTTGGAAGTTCGCTTCTCGACGATGAGCCCAATTTGACCGTGTTCCGGAATGGCTCCTTCCGCTACGACAACCTCTATTTCGTCCCGGATTTGACGGAGCCGGTTGGCAGCGGCATGTGTTATTCGGTCGAGACCGGTGATGACTTGCCGCTTCAAGCATGTGAGCCGTATATTGACGAGGCCGCCGAACAGCTTCGCTTATCCGATACAATGATTGAGAAAGACGCCCTGTCCGACTTCACACAACACGACAAACAAGCCGCCCCGAACTAATCGGGACGGCTTGTTTTGTTAGTAGACGTTTCGTAACGCCTTGACGTCGATTTTCTTCATCGGCAAGAACACCTCGGTCACTCGTGCCAATTGTTCCTTTGTTCCGGTCGTCAGCATCTCTTCCATCTCCCACGGCACGATTTGCCAGGAGACGCCATACCGGTCTTGGAGCCAGCCGCACTGTTCCGCTTCCGAGACGGCCGACAGTTTGCCCCAGTAGTCATCAATCTCGGCTTGTGTCTCACAAAACGCGATCAGCGACTGCATCTCGTTGAAGGCGAATTGATGATTTTCCGCGCTGTCCATGGTGACGAACTCGCGTCCGGACAAGACGAAACGGGCATAATTGAGTTTTCCTTCCAACTCTGGGCCGTCTGTCGCCTCGTAACGGATCAGATGGTCTTCGAGCACATAAGAATCCGGAAAGGTGGAGATCCAGTCGTTCATCGCCGCCTCGGCCCGACCGAAGACGTCTCCGACGAACAAGAAGCACGGGGTCACGGTCTGGATGTCCATCCCGCCGCTATGCATGATTTGCCACGAGACACCGTGCTTGTCTTTCAACCAGCCGTAGCGCTCGCTGAAATCATACGTGTCGAGCGGCATGAGTACATCGGACCCGTCCACAAGTTTGCCCCACAACGTCTCGACTTCTTCCGACGTCGGGAACGTGACCATGTACGAGATAGACGGGTTACGCTCCTTCAGCGGACCAGCCCCGAGTAGTTGAAAGAATTGTCCCGCCAGCGAGACGGTCACAACCGTCGTCTCACCCGAAGGCGTATCGCTCAGTTTCGTCGTATAGTCGACGAATGAATCAGGAAATCTCGACACGTACCATTCCGCAATCGCCTCGACGTCACCTTCGAACCAAATGCATGGGATAATCGGTTGGGTAATCATAGTCTTTTCTCCTTTCAGACTTCGTGGAGACGATACACCTCACGAACCGCGAGCAACGTCTCTGCCGCCTTCCGATACGCCTGATAGTGAGATGAGTTGATGTGCGCGTTGAGTTCCGTCTCGTCTCGATACTTCTCATAGAACACGAACGTGCCCGGGGCGTCGATTGACTCATGGAGCACATACGTCAGGCACCCCTCCTCTTGTCGCGACGGAGGAATGACCTCATCGAGCGCTTGCCGTAACTTGTCCTCTTTCCCCGGATGTGCCTTCAAGATAGCGGTGATTGTAATTGCCATATGCGATTCCTCCTCATTTTAGGACTGACGCAAAACTGTTCCCGTTTTGGAAGAGATGTATACGCAAATGGACACGCCTATTTGTAAAGGCGTGTCCATCGTTTAGACGAGTTCGTTCGCAATCTCGTTCAGTTCTTCAATTTGATCTTTCAACGAAGCTAACGCTTCTTGCTGTGACATCGTCAGCACATGAACGTCTTGACTGTTCACTTCGAGCGCTGTCATTAGTGCCGACATTTGGGAAGTCACTTGGTGAACTTTGTTCAGTTCTGATGCGACGACTTGGAGCTGTGTCGACGTCTCATCCACGGTGCTTGCGACCGTTCCTGTCGTTTGGATCATGGAGAGAATCGATGTTCCGCTCTTACGTACTTGTTCTTCCTGCGTCGATAAACGTTCTGTACTACCATCGATTGCACGTTCCGTCACTTGCACCTCCTGCATGACGAGTTGGATAATATCATTGATTTGAGATGAGGCTTGGGCCGTTTGAGCCGATAGATTCCGAATTTCGGACGCGACGACTGCAAATCCTTTTCCGTGTTCCCCCGCTCGCGCTGCTTCAATTGAAGCGTTGAGCGACAGCAGGTTCGTCTGAGACGAAATCTGCTGGATCGTACCCGTGATGGTCCGCACTTCTTGGAAACGCTCCGCCAATCCTTTAAACGCATGATTGACTTCACTGATACTTAAGTTCAGTTCAGCGAGCGACCGTTCTGTCGAGTCCATATTTTCATGCGATACATGAGCGTCCTGCAAGACCCCACTCACTTGAGACGTCGTCTCCTGGAGCTGTTGTTGCATCCGCTCAAACGCCTGTACAGTTGAACGAATTTGCGAAGCGACGTTTTGAATCAGACCTGCTTGTTCCGACGTCCGTTTCGTCATCAAACCGATTTGTTCTGTCACTTGCTCCGAAGCATTTGTGACAGAGTCGACTGAATCATTCATCGTGAAGACGGCCCCATGAAGTGTGGTCGCACTCGCTGTCGTCTTCGCCATCGTTAGCTCGATTTCGCTAGCGTGTTGTTCTGACTTTTCTTGTTGCGTGAACGTCTCATGTAACAACTTCGCACCAAAGAATGACACAAAGTATGCGCCAGACAAAGCCATTGTGAGCACAGTGAACCAAATGACGAGATCGAGCGGCGTTTCAAATGAAAAGCGCCCAATCAATACAGCTCCGACCGATACGATAAGCGCGAGAATGCTGCCGTACAGCACAAGATGCCGATTCAAGTACATCAACATCAATACGATATACAGAAAGACGATATTTTGAATTGCAGTACCTGGCAGCGTCAAGATAATTGCTGAAGCTGCAATGTACATCAACGTGACGAGCCCATACTTCAACCAAGTATGTTCCACATAGAAGCGATGGCCCAGCCATGATGCGGCTTGAATGACACCACCTATCAGAATAAAATTAACTGCGCCTTGCCCCGCGAGCTCCCCCATCCAATACAAAACACCCATGATCGGATAAGAGAGGAAAAATAAAATAATCACCATGCGCGATACAAACAACGAACTCATTTTTTCAAAATGATTCACCATAATTGTTGCCTACTTTCAATAGAATAAAGATCTATATTATATTTCGGCGTATTTTTATTAATCTCAAGTCCGTTTTTCTCCATTTCGCTGACATTGACTCAACAAATAAAAACAGCACAACAATTGTTGTGCTGTCCATCGCAAAATTTAGTCTCTATCTTTACTTTTTTGTTTAAATGGCCACCATACCCCGTCCCCGAACGATACGGTGATCGCTGGGATGAGCAGTGGCAACACAATCAATCCGTATAACAACAGCCCGGTGATGACGATCGTCGCAATCTGGACGAGACTGAGCACGCCAGACGGGATCATCGCCCCGAACGTCCCAGCGAGGATGACGGCCGCGGTCATGATGACCGTCCCCATCTTCGTCATCGAATGGACGAGCGCATCGCGAACCGTCATCCCGTTGATCGACTCCTCGCGGAACCGGTCGAGCAGGAAAATCGAATAGTCGATGCCGAGGGCGATCAACATGACGAACCCGAAGAACGGAACAGCCCAACTGATGCCGTCATAACCGAGTCCTTCGACGAAGATGAGCTCCGTGATGGCCGCCGACGTGTAATACGTCAGTAAGAGCGAGCCGATCATATAGAGCGGCATGACCATCGAACGGAATAACACCGTCAAGACGAGGAACAACGTAACGAGCATGATGGCGACCGTCCGATTGAAGTCGTTCGTCGACGTCTCATTCAAGTCGCTGTTAATGCTCGAGATACCGGCATATCCGATTGTCGCATCCTCGAACGGCGTATCGGTGACGACCCGGTCCATCGTCGCTTTCACGGTCTCGACCGTGTCAATCGCTTCCGGCGAATATGGGTCCATCTCGAGGATGACCTCGAGCTGTGTCGCCGTCCCGTCGTCAAACACGTAGCGCTCGACCGCCGGGGCGAACTCCTCTGACGTGAGCGTCCCTTCCGGTAGATAGACGCCCGTATCGCGCAGGCTGTCCGAGCTACTCAGGTCTGATAAGAATGCTGCCGCTTCATTGATGCCGGTCTCGATTTGAGCGAGCCCTGCGTTCGCTTCACCGACACCTGCAGCGAGTTGTCCGAGACCCGTTCCGAGTTCTCCGGCTTGGGCGCCTTGTGCCGTCAACGTAGATGCTGCCTCGTTAATGCCTGCCTCGATTTGACCGAGACCGGCTGACACTTGCCCGAGCTGCGTTACGGTCGCCGGAATATTTTGCGTCGCCGTGAGTCCTTGGCCAATCAGACCGAGCTGAGCGTTCAATTGACCAAGTCCCGCTGCCGCTTCCGCGAGCGGGGCGCCGGCATTCGTTGAACCGGCCGGTAATTGGCCAACGACGGCGTTAAGCCCAGATTCGACTTGCGCGAGTCCGTCCTGGACGTCACCGAGACCAGTCTCGGCTTCCGTCAGTCCTGCGCTCACTTGTTCGAGCTGGGTGTCAACGTAAAAGTCATCGATGACGTCACCGGCCGGACGCGTCACGGAACGGACGCCGCTCACCCCGTCGACGTTTTCAAGTTCACTCGAGAACTTCTCGATGTACGGGATGTCCGTTTCGGACAGCGTGCCATCTTGTTTCAAAATGACTTGGACCGGGAGCGACTCCCCTTGTCCGAATCCTTCTGAAATCAAGTTGAGGCCGCGTACGGAATCATAATCGTCACCGATCTCATCGACCGTATTGAACGACCGGGCATCGTCATACGTGAACAACACCGGTACCGTGATCAACGCGACGACGAGAATCGAAACGAACGGTCGATTGACCGACAGACGGCTGAATCCTTCCCAGAGACGGCTGTCGTGATGTTCGCCCGCCTTCTTCGATGGCCAGAACAAACGATGCTTGAGCGTCGCCATAAAGAACGGCACGACCGTGAAGAGAATGAGCAAGAGCACGGCAATCCCGACCGCGACGGCGACGGCTGATTTGAAGATTGGAAAATCGGCGAAACCGATGGCCGCAAAGCCGACGAACACGGCAAGACCGCTGATGAGGACTGTCCGCCCTGCTGTCTTGTACGTGTTGACGATGGCATCTTCAATCGCGTGGCCCGCGCCGAGCTCTTCTTTATACCGGCTGAGCAGCAAAATACAATAGTCGGTTCCAATCCCGAACAAGATGGCCACGAGGAAAATCTGCGTGTAGTTCGAGACCGGGAAGCCAAACCAATCGACGAAGAATGCGACGAACGATTGGCTCAATAAATACGTGAATCCGACCGCGATGAGCGGGATGAACGGCGTCACGATTGAACGGAACACGAGCAGGAGCAGTCCGAAAATGAGGACGACCGTGATGATTTCCGTTTTCTTCAAGCCTTCCTGCGCACTCAAGTTCACATCGTTGTTGATGATTTCTTCACCTGTGATGTAGACCGTCTCGTCTTCCGGGAGAATGTTTGCCCGCACGTCGTCCGCGAAGGCGTTGATGTCTTCCATCGATCCTTCGACAGTGATTGGGACGAGCACGATGCGGCCGTCCTCCGAGACGAGCTGTGCTTCCGTCTCTTCATTTTCAAACGGGTCGAGTACGTCTTTGACGACCGTGTCGTTTTGTTTCATCTCGCCGATGACCCGGGAAATATCGGCCCGTTCGGCATCACCGAGCGTTTCGAACTCATAGACGAGCGAGATCGTCTTATCGCTCTTTCCGGCGGCGTTCAAGATGTCCTGCGCCCGCTGCGAGTCCATGTCCTCGGATAATTGGAAGCTGCCGGCTTGTTCGGCCTGCTTCGTCAAGTTCGGCGCCACCACAAACAAGGCGGCCGTCAAGACGATGAGACCGATTAAGATGCCCCAGCGCCATTGGATGATTTTATGCACGTGTTATTCCTCCCCAATTCGAAGCAGCTGTTTAATTTTCCGGAACGTCCGGACGAACTGTTCGATTTCTGTCTCTTCGATGTTTCCGTCGAGCAACGATTCAACGTAACGGTAGACGGCCGCATCCGCTTCTTCGACGATGCGATGTCCGGCTTCCGTCAACTCGATCAACCGCTCGCGCTGGTCATGCCCGCGTCGACTGACGACGAGCTCTTTGTCGACGAGCTTTTTTAACCGGTTGGAGACGGCGCTCTTATGAACTCCTTGTTTTTGGGCCAACTGGCCGGCTTGAATCGGACCGAACTGTTCGAGCAGCTTGAGTAGCTGCAGTTGTTCCCGCGAATAGTCATGCCAGACGTCACCGTCCATCGCCTCGATGACATGCTCCGCACCTTGGAACATGACCTCTTCGAACAACTGGACGGCTTCCCGCATCAATTCTTTCATTTTGGTTTACCCCCTAAACTAGATAAAGATAGTTTATGTCCTAAACTATCAACCGTCAACTAAAACGACCGATGAAGTCGTTCCTTCACCGGTCGAGTGGATATACATACGTATTAAACGTCAGCGTTCGTCCTCCCCATTCTATCTGTCGTACCTCGCCGTCACGGATAAAGCCGGCACGCACTAATACGCGCTGGGACGCCACGTTGTCGCTTGTCGTCTCAGCTCTCAATCGTTTGAATCCAGGCAACTCGAACGTCAGCAATTGGCGCAGGGCCGCCGTGGCATACCCGCGTCCCCCATGCTCCGCCCCGACCCGGTAACCGCCCTCACCAGTGTCGGCATCGGTGTGATGGACGTCCCGACGCCCGACGATTGTATCGTCGCACCACATCAAGTAATAGCATCCGTCCACGTCCGCCTGCTCGCTCAATAGTTGCTGCAACGCCTGATGGAATGATTCCGGCTCATAGTAGGTGTCGCCTCGGCTCGTAACCGAACGCTCGAAATACGTGCGATTCTCGCACTCGAACTCATACAGCAACGCCTCATCTTGAAGACGTAACGCCTTTACGCTTACCCGATCCATGTGACGAGCGCCTCCCGCTGTCTCGACGCCTGGGCGAAGACACGTTTCAACTCATCGAACTGGTCCAATAAGTACTGTTTTTCCTCGAGTCCCCACTCCCGTTCAAATGGGTACAGTTCCTGCTCATTCATCGTCGCGACGTCGTAGCGCGCTTCTAGCGCCTCCAGCTCGATGTATTGAAGTCGGGTCGACAAGTCCTCGACTTCTCCCGGCATCAAATAGGCGATGCCCGTCTCTTCGTCGATGACATCCCCTCCGAAGACTGCCTTCCCGAGCGAATGACGGTCGATCTCGTTCAAATCGGTCGCCCCGGTCAATAAAAAGTAAAGACCGTGCCACGCCTTATCGATATCGGTCTGTCGTTCCTTATCTTCTAACAGTCGCTCGAAACGCTCCGGCTCTTGAAGCAGTGCTGTCAACTCTTCGACCGATACCCGCATGTATGCGCCAACCATCCCCATGTCTGATTCCCCTCTCCAATTCATATGTCTGACTATTCGGCACGGTCATGAAAAAAACCTTCCGAAGAAGGTTTAACGCATCGCTTCCGCGACACTGAGTCCTGAGACGTACGCGCTCTCGAACCGAGTCCGGCCTGAAGTGTCATCCGGCTCGAGGAAGACGTCACCGGCCAAGAAAATCGGCTCGTCACGCAATCGATGGTAAGGCTCGTTCCAGACGTCGGTCGCCTGCGCATAGCGCCACCGTTTCAACTGCCTCGATTGAATCACCGCCGACCCTGTCACCGTTTGCAACAGGCGCTCAATCTCACGAAGCGTGTCTTCGTCCGCTCGTTCATACCACTCCTCGCTCCACGA
Organism: Exiguobacterium sp. s21; assembly: GCF_018617975.1. Lineage (NCBI taxonomy): Bacteria > Bacillati > Bacillota > Bacilli > Caryophanales > Exiguobacterium > Exiguobacterium sp. s21. The sequence goes on from NZ_JACSLF010000003.1 coordinate 258,782, forward strand.
CTCGTCCATATAGACGCTGACGAGTTCGGTCGCCGAGATGCCTTTTTGGCGGTTGTTGATGACTTTCAAGATACCCGGCACCAAGTCTGTATCGAGAATCCCGTCCGGACCGATGCGAGTATCGCTTGCCAATTCGAACAAGCCGACAAACGTCGGGGCGTACGTCAATTCACGTAACGCCGCATCGATCGGAAAATCTGCGAGCAAGTCGAGCGTCTGCGGGAGCGGCGACGTGATGAGGAGACGGTCATACTGCCGCGTCGTCACATCCGTCTGGACGCTGACCTGACCATCTCGTGTCGTGACCGTCTCGGCCCGTTCGTTCAAATGGACGGTCAATCCGTCAGCCAACCGTTTGGCCAAGGCGTTCATCCCGTCGACGGCGACGTAGCGCGGATACGGGTCAGCGTACCAGACGTTCACCCACCCTTCCATCTGCCAGTCGGCGACATCTTGTTTGAGTTCTTCCCCTCGTACGGTGAAATAGACAGCTCCGTGATCGGCTTTGCCGTCTCCGATCCGCCTCGTCGCCAAGCGTCCCCCGACGCTCCGACTCTTCTCAATCAATTCAACTGTATGGCCGTGACGGGCGAGGTCGCGTGCTGCGACAATCCCGCTCAGTCCGGCACCAATAATACCGATGTTCATGTCCATTCCCCCTTCTGTCAGGAAGATTGTATCATGCCCGAGGACTCATACGCCGGAACCGATGCGCTTCACGCCGAGCGATTCCACTGCTCGTCATACTCGATACGCGCGTCTTCATACATGACGGCGAAACGGCTGACGATGAACGGGCGGATGAGTGCTAGTGCGACGAGGAAAATCCATGACCCGAGGATGACCAAATCAAGTTGTATATAAAAAGTCAAACCGACTAGATACATCGGAACGAATGGCAAAATGAGTTTGAACGCATCCCACTTTCGTCCGCGCATCATCGTTCTCGATTTTGTGATTACCTCTGTAGCAGACAGTTCTGGTTCGTCGCGTAAGATGAAGTATGTGAACGCATACGAGAAATACTTTATGATTCCTGGTACGACTAGCAACAATGTCCATAGTACTTGGAACAATATGACGAGAATTGTTGCGAGCAAATGTTTTCCATAGCGGTGACGAAACGGGTCGAACACATCACTCCAGCGAATCGGCTGATCTCGTACCGTCTTTAAGATGAGCCAGTTGTATCCGACGTTAACCGGATAAAGGGCGATATAAACTAAGATGCCACCTAAACTGAGCACGGTCAGCGGCAGTGACTCCACCGTCAAACCGTAATAAGTCGGGTCTGCCATCAACCCCAATTCTAACATCACAGAGCAGGCGAACGACCAGATGAGGAATAGCCCTGCCTTTCCTTTTAACGCTTTGTGCGCCCGTTCATTCCATGTCTGAATCATCTCGTTTCCCCTTTTCGTTCCTCTTTCCTGTCTTATACGCAACGTGATGGAAAATGTTTCAAACTCCACAAAAAAACAGGGCGCTCGCCTTGTCCATCACTCTTCCCGATATTCTAAAATGTCGCCCGGCTGACAGTCGAGCGCCTGACAGATTGCTTCGAGCGTCGAGAAACGAATTGCTTTCGCTTTGCCCGTCTTTAAAATCGACAAGTTTGCCATTGTGATGCCCACTTTTTCAGACAGCTCGGTCACACTCATCTTTCGTTTCGCCAACATTACGTCAAGATTTACGATAATCGCCATCTATCTCACCTCAGACCGTCAAATCATTTTCTTGCTTCATGTCGATGGCACGCTTCAATAGTTTCTGTAACAGTTCCGCGAATACGGCGACGACGAACGCGGCAAACACAAAGACAAGCCCGATGAGAAGGAACCCAGGCGCATCATCTCGCTCGGCGAACCAGTAGAAGAACGGGAGCGTCCCGATATAAACGGCCGTGATCGTCAACGCACAATACTTGATCATGCGGAGTGATTGGACAGCCCGATACGAGAACCCTTCGTCGCGGTCAATCAACCGTAGCAACATGAACGCTTGGAACAGCGCAATGAAGAACGGGATGGCCGATACGTACATGCCAATCACAATCGGGCGAATTGAGTCCTCAATCCAACTCCCGCTCTCGACCGCCTCGCGCCAAATGTATGGAAGCAAAAACAAGCAGGCCGCCACAATCGGGACAGCCAGAACGAATACGGCCAGCCGTAAAAAAACCGTCTCTCGTTTCATGATGAAGCCACCTCACTTCGTTTGATAGCTTCATCATAACCTCACTTTTATCGTTTATCAATAAATAATCATCGTAAATAAATAAAAACCTCAGATTTCTCTGAGGTTCATCCTTAGTTCATGGCTTCGAGTTCATCCTCTGTGACCCATTTATGGTTCGTGACGTCTTCCCCGTCGTTTGTGGTGAAGTCGACCATATACACCGTCGTCTGTTCGGCCGAATCAATCGTCGCCTCGGCGCCGTCCATCCCGTCCATGTGGTCTGTGGCCAGAGTAGCTTCGGTCCCTTCTTCTAACGGTGCCTCACCTGGATTGTCGAGTTCTTCATGGATGACCCACTTGTGATCTTCGACCGGGTCACCTCCATCCGTCGGGGTATAAGAAACCGAATAGACGGTCGTGTCATATGCACCGACGATTGTCGCTTCGGTGCCATCCATGCCCGGCATGTGGTCGGCCGTCATCATCGCGGTCGACCCGACCGGGAACGTCGGATCTGTCGCTTCACTTAACCCGCTCGGCACCTCTCCTGATCCCGAATGGTCCATCATCGAATGGTCCGAATGTTCTTCTGTCGAATCGCTCGTCTGTTCTTCCTCGGCATCCCCACAAGCTGCCAAAGTCGTCGCGAGCAACATCGCGCTCAAACCCGTCATCCATTTTTTCTGTCTCATCGAATCTCTCCCTTACGTCTTTATGTGTATACGTTACCCTGCTATCGAGGTGATGAGACGTTTTTGAGACCGATACGATGATTTGTTAGCAGTTTGACACATAAAAAGACCGCCCTCGAACGAATCACGGGACGGTCTTTGCCTCAATGGTGCTTGATTTTTCTCAAGAAAACCAACATCGGGAGGAGCAAGAGCGCCGCTGCCCCGAGCCCTCCTTGAATCGACGTGTACAGGGCGAGCAGTCCAATCAACGGTCCCCCGGCGATTTGACCGAACGCGTCGACCTGACCGAACATCGACAAAATCGTCGCCCGGCCTTTCGACGGGAGCCGCTCGTTCGTCATGACGCTCATGAGCGGGTAGTGCACGTTACGCAGTGCCGCAATCGTCCAATAGAGCAACACGGCCACCCAAAACTGTCCGACCCAAGCGAAAGCAAGCATCGCAACGATGAGCAACACGTTGAACCAAAACAAGGTCGTCGCATAGCGTCCTTTGACGTATAGCTCGACATCTTTCAACACCAGCATGTTGAATAGAAACGCGACGGCATAGAACAAGCCGAACCAATACACGGCCGCCTGTTCCGACAACTGGAACGTCTCAATCAAATGCGCCCCCATAACCGGTCGAATCCTTCACTAGCGAGACCCCAGACGAGCGTGATGGCAGCCAAGCCGATGAGAATCGAATTGCCACGGATATGGGTGTATCCGTCCCGAACCGTCCGTTTTGCTTGCGCGAGGTTCGACGTATCGGCCCGCGTGATCGGTTCGAACCGCGTCACTGGCAAGACGCGCCATGCGATGATCGCGAGCATGACCAACATCCCACCGGCGAGCACGATTGTCGTTTGGACGGACGTGACTTCGGCGAGGAGCACGGCAAGCCCAATTCCGACGAAGCGGCCGAGCGAACTATATTGAGCGCCTCGCAAAAACACTTGTTCTAACCCGTCATTCCCCATCTCATCGGCAATCCATGCCTGTTCGGCCCCGCTGATGAACGTCCAGCCGATACCCCATAGCGCTGACGCGACCGCGATGGCCCAAAATTCAGGGATGCCCCCTTCTAGCAAATGAGCCAGTCCAATCAAACCGATGCCGATGACCATCGACTGCTTCCGTCCATATAAATCGGCGACGAGACCGGTGGGCAGCTCGAATAGTAAAATTGATACTTCTAAAATCGTTCCGATCAAGACGAGTTGTAACGCATTCAACTCGGCGGTCGTCACATAATAGATGGCGTTCAACGTGAACACCATCTGTATGATGAGCGAGCGCGAACTCGTGACCGCATAGTAAAGCTGTTGAATCTTCAATTGTATGGTTCCTTCGATAGTTTGTTCCAATACAGTGAATCATCGGAGGAGGTGGCCAACTTATGAACGCACGTCCTCCGGCAGGATGAATGTGTTAACTAGTTGGATTCGCATGGCGTTCTCTCCTTAGTCGTTATACCTTCAGTATACAAGCCGGTTCGCATGACGTAAATCACAACAAAAAAAGCCAAGATCCCGAAAGATCTTGGCCTACCGTTTATTCGACTGTGACTGATTTCGCCAAGTTACGTGGCTTGTCGACATCGCAATCACGCGCAAGAGCCGCGTAATACGAGATGAGTTGAAGCGGTAATACCGTCACGAGCGGCGTGAGCAGTGGCTCGACACGCGGCAAGACGAATGAATCACTCTCGTGTTCCATGCCTTCCATCGAGATCGTGCAGGCAACGGCGCCACGGGCGACAACTTCCTTGATGTTTCCACGGATGTTGAGGTGCGTGTTCGGTTGCGAGACGAGCGTGATGACCGGTGTGCCATCTTCAATCAAGGCGATCGGTCCGTGCTTGAGCTCACCACCTGGGTAGCCCTCTGCTTGGATATACGAGATCTCTTTGAGCTTGAGGGCACCTTCGAGACCGACGTATGAGTCCATGCCGCGACCGAGGAAGAACGCGTTGCGTGACTCTTTCAAGAACTTGTCTGCCAATTGCTCAAAGATTTCTTTTTGAGCCATGACCGAGTCCATGATCGTCGCGACACGCGCGAGCTCTGTCATGAGGTCAAACGGAAGCTTCTTGCCGTTCGCACGAGCGATGTCGTAGGCGAGGATGGCGAGCACGGCGATTTGGGCCGTGTATGCTTTCGTCGACGCGACCGCGATCTCCGGGCCGGCGTGGAGGAGCATCGTTTCGTTCGCTTCACGTGAGAGCGTCGAACCGGCAACGTTCGTGAGTGTGAGCGCCTTGTAGCCGCGCTTCTTCACTTCGACGAGGACGGCCCGGCTGTCCGCTGTCTCACCTGATTGTGAGATGAAGAGGAACAACGGCTTCTCCGTGAGGAGCGGCATGTTGTAACCGAATTCTGAAGCGACGTGCACTTCTGTCGGCACACCTGCGACGCGCTCGATCAATTGCTTGCCGACGAGACCAGCGTGGTAGCTCGTACCACAGGCGACGATATAGATGCGGTCCGCTTCTGAGACGAGCGAGCGCACGCCTTCCGTGAGCTCGATGTCACCGGCGTCGTTCTGGTAGTGCTGGATGATGTTGCGGATGACGGCTGGTTGCTCGTCCATCTCTTTCAACATGTAGTGCGCGTACGTGCCTTTCTCGATGTCTGACGCATCGATCTCGGCCGTATACGGGGCACGTTCGAGGACTTCGCCGTCGAGTGTCTTGATCGTCGCCGATTCGCGCGTCAAGATGACAATCTCGCCGTCGTGGAGCTCGAGGTACTGGTCCGTCACTTGGAGCATCGCCATCGCGTCAGACGCCACGACGTTGAACGTGCCGTCGCCGAGTCCGACGAGGAGCGGTGACTTGTTCTTGCCGATATAGAGGCGCTCTTTATCTTCCGAGTCGATCATCGCGATCGCGTACGAGCCGTGGAGCTCAGACAACGTCTTGCGGAACGCCGCCTCGACGTCGCCGAGTTCGACGAAGTTCTTCTCCATCAACTGGACGATGACTTCCGTGTCCGTCTCCGAGAGGAACGGCACGTCGAGTGTCGCCTTGATCTGTTCGTCGTTCTCGATGACACCGTTGTGGACGAGCGTGAAGCGGCCCGTCGTGCTCTGGTGCGGGTGGGCGTTCGGCACACTCGGCACCCCGTGTGTTGCCCATCGTGTGTGGCCGATTCCAATCGTGCCATCTACTTCTGCTGGGACGACTTCGCGTAGCGCAGCAATCCGGCCGACTTCTTTATGCACGTTCACGTTATCATGCATCAAAGCAAGACCTGCCGAGTCGTAACCGCGGTACTCGAGTTTTTCAAGACCTTTGAGAAGGATTTCCTTCGCTCCGGTATTCCCAATCATTCCTACAATTCCACACATACAAAAATCTCCTCTATATTCGATTTCTCGAAAAAGGAAACGGGCTTTTTCTAAGAGCTGTCAACGCGCTCCCCTTTGGCCGTCCGGTCGCCCGGGCGTTTTGAGGGTTTGCTTGTAGTCGTGACAGGCGACTAGGAGGCATCCGCCGAAAACTCGATAACCTCCAACCTCGTCAACTCCGAAGAGTTCTGGCGCTTGTTTCGTACTGGGTGTCCTTCCGTTTCTAAGGTCACGCTCTTAATAGTACAAATCACACCTCCATTCGTCAAGAAAATCACATAATTTCACAGTGACAAAACGGAAACAAAAAGGGAACCCGAGGACGGATTCCCTTGTTTTATTCCCTATTTCGACAGAATTATCCTTCTACACCGTAATCTTCGCGGACAACTTGTGCGATTCGTTCGACATAACGGTCACATTCTTCCGAAGTCGGTGCTTCCGCCATGACGCGTACGAGCGGCTCCGTACCAGAGGCGCGGACGAGGATGCGGCCGTTGCCGTTCATTTCTGCTTCCGCTTCTTGAATCGTCGCGAGCACGCGGTCGCCGTTCATCGCCTCGTTTTTGTCCGTGACACGGATGTTGACGAGTTTTTGTGGGTAGACCGGCATCTCAGCCGCGAGTTCTGACAGCTTGCGGCCTGTCGTCTTCACGATTTGGGCGAGTTGAACGCCAGAGAGCATGCCGTCTCCCGTCGTCGAGTGGTCGAGGAAGATAAGGTGACCCGACTGCTCGCCACCGAGTGTGTAGTTGTGTTTCTTCATCTCTTCGACGACATAACGGTCACCGACCGCCGTCTGAAGCGCCGTCATACCAGCATCTTCAACCGCTTTATGGAAGCCGAGGTTACTCATGACCGTCGCGACAATCGTGTTGTCTTTGAGACGGCCTTTCTCGCTCAAGTACTTCCCGCAGATGTACATGATTTTATCGCCGTCGACGATATCACCGTTCTCATCGATCGCAATCAAGCGGTCGCCGTCGCCGTCAAAGGCGAGACCCATGTCCGCTCCTTTTTCACGAACGAACTGTGCCAAGTGCTCAGGGTGTGTCGAGCCGACACCTTCGTTGATGTTCAAGCCGTTCGGCGAGTTTCCGATCGTCGAGACGTTCGCCTCGAGGTCAGCAAACAGACGTGCTGCCAATCCGCTCGTCGCACCATGGGCGCAGTCAAGGGCAATATGGAGACCGTCGAAATCTTCTTCGACCGTCTGTTTCAACATTTGAAGGTACTTCTGTGCACCTTCATAGTAATCCGAGACAAAGCCGAGGTCTTTCCCGACCGGGCGTGGCAACGTGTCTTCCGCCGCATCCAAAATCGCTTCGATTTCCGCTTCTGTCGCGTCATCGAGCTTAAAGCCGTCGCTACCAAAGAACTTGATGCCGTTATCCGCGACCGGGTTGTGCGATGCCGAAATCATGACACCGGCTGTTGCATCAAGCGACTTCGTCAAATAAGCGACACCTGGCGTCGAGATGACGCCGAGACGCATCACTTCGGCTCCGATTGAGAGGAGACCCGCGATGAGTGCACCTTCAAGCATGTGGCCTGAAATGCGTGTGTCACGGCCAATCAAAACTTTTGGCTGTTCGCCGGCTGGCAAGTGTTTCGATAACACGTAGCCGCCCGCACGACCTAAACGATATGCTAATTCTGCTGTCAATTCTGAGTTCGCGACACCGCGGACTCCATCAGTTCCAAAATATTTACCCATGAATTCAATTCCTCACTTTTGTATGATTGAACGCCTCATTGAATCGAGGACGTTTCGGTTTGTTCATCGACACTCGTCAACTCAATGTCGATCGTTTTCGGTGAGACGACGGTCACACCTTTTGGTACTTCATAATCGACGTCGACCCCATGCAGTCCGCTCGGGAGACCTGTCAAGTCCAAGGTCACACTCACACTGTTCGACGTGATGTTTTCCAACAGGGATCGCTTCCCGGACAACGTCACTCCAATCACTTCAGGAGCTTGGAGCGTAAAGTTGGTCCGGTCATACCCCCGCACGGTCACAGGGACCGTCAAGCGAACCCGTTCCGTCAATTCGCCTGTGTCGTCTCGCGTCTCATCTGCAGCCCGGACGAGCAATTGGACTTCCACTTGCTTTGTCGCAAGGGATGAAGCGCCTTCTGGCAAAGCGAGATTGGCGGTCACTTTCCCGGTCTTGTCGATGCCGTCTAAATCAATCGGCTCCGTCTCCACGGTGTCGATCGCATCGAGCACGTCTTGTGGCGCAAAGACACGGACTTCCGTCTCTTCAAGCAACGTATCGACCAGTCTGTAATCGTCGGCCACTTCACCAGTCGTGACTGCTTCGATCGGGAAGACGGCACTTTGTTCGTAGACCGGGACCGACACACTGATGATGTTCGGTTCAACAGTCACGTTGAGCGGATTGCCGTTCGCATCTAAAATCGTCGGCGTCAATTCTCGCGTGAACGTTTGACTTTGGTTGGCGACATCGACGTTCAACGTGATCTCTTTGACGTTTTGAATCCGACTGGCACCGCCCGACACTTTCACCGTTGCCGGTTCAATATCGGCGTCACCGACCACTTTCCCTTCTGGCAACTGCTCTTTGTTCAAAAGGTTGACCGATACGGGAACTTCAATTGTCTGTTTACGGTCGATGTAAATTTCTACTGTATCCCGTTCGAGCTTGACGTTGACGTCTCCGCCAAAGCCGCGTGCCTCAACCGGAACACGGTGGAAGCCGGTCCCGAGATTCGTTAAATCGACGAAGACTTGATAATCTTTCACCAATTTCGTCATCGTTAAACTGCTAGATGGTCCTTGAAGTTCAACGTTCATTTCTTCTGGAACGTTATATGCCACGTACTGCACCTCATCGAAGAACACTTCGACGGGAACGTCGAGCGTCATCGAACTTTGTCCGACGATCGGGAGGGCATTCGTGGAGTTGGTCGACGAACTCGTTTCGGCGACCATGAAATAAAGCAGGATGGCTAAAGCAAGTGCGATGATGCGGAGAAACCATTTATGTTGTAACCACTGATCAATCACTTACTTGTCCCCCCCTTTTTTATTAAAGAACGAGAGCGTCGTCTCTTTTTCTTCAATAACGAGTTCTTGGATCAACTTATTGCGAAGTGCCTCCTCATCCAACTCTCGATACAGACGACCGGCAATCGCGAGTGACACGGCGCCTGTTTCTTCAGAGACGGTGAGGGTCACGCTATCAGTCACTTCACTGACCCCGATGGCGGCCCGGTGTCGTGTCCCTAACGCTTTATCGATGTGCGGGCTCTCGGACAACGGCAAATAACAAGCCGCGGCCGCAATTTTCCCGTCCTGGATAATCATCGCCCCGTCATGCAGCGGGGTGTTCGGAATGAACAGGTTGATGATCAGTTGTGATGTGATGTGCGAATCCATGCGAATCCCGGTCTCGACGTACTCATTCAAGCCCGTATCGCGTTCAATCGCAATCAATGCACCGATGCGACGTTTTGACATGTATTGCGCCGAACTGACGATCGCTTCGATCATTTGACGTTGCTTATCCTCATCGCTCGTGCTCGTTCGGCCGAACAAATTACTTGTTCGTCCTAAATGCTCGAGTCCTCTTCGGAGTTCTGGTTGGAAGATGATAATGATCCCAAGGAGTCCATATGTGATGATTTGATTCAATAAGAACTGTAACGTCTTCAACCCAAAGAACCCACTGAGGAACCAGCTGACAAGGATGATGGAAATCCCTTTAATCAATTGGACCGCTTTTGTCCCACGTACAATCATCATCAACTTATAGATGACATACGTGACGACGACAATATCTAAAACGTCATTCAAATAATCGTACCAATGTACGTTCTCTGAAAGACTAAAAAATGATAAGAATGATACTTGTTCAAGTAGCGGCAAATGCTCCCCTCCTCAACTACCTAGCCAATTCGTGCAAATTACATTATATCACATTTCCGAAACCGCGCATCGCTAGACAATAAAACGAAACCAGATTGAAACGAACACAAAAAGACGCCGTCTCCGGCGTCTCCGTTAGAAGATTTGTTTGAACGAATACCACATCCACTCAAACATCCGATCGATCTGCTCAAGTTCTCCCGTGACTTCTCCAGCGCTAGCCAGATAAGCCCGACCATTTACAGCCGTCGCGTTCCCATTGACGGTCCCTTCAATTCGAAGGTCCCCGCCTTGGACCGTGATATCCCGCTCGACGGTAACGCCTTCCGGGATGACGACCTCGTTTGACGTGACAACGATGCCCGGCACTTTCGTGTACGTCATCGTCTCTGTCGATTCGTTCCATAGGCCGAGCGTCGCGCTCGACATCAAACTGAAGAATAAGGCGGCCGCCATCAGTCCTGGATGCTTACGGAACCACGTCATCCATTTGGATGGTGGTTTGCGTTTCGTCTGGACTTTTTCTTCAAATCGAGTCACCGGTGTGACCTCTACCCGTGCTTTCGCGTCCGGTAGAGATGCCATCACACGGGCTGTAAAATCATCGGATAGTTTCGGCCGTGGTAAGGCCTTCAGTTCGGCATCTATTCGTTCGTATTGAAGGTACGCTTCATATAAGTCGTCGTCCTCCAACAAGTGACGTAGTTCGTCAGATTCTTCGGGCAGGATGCCATCTTCCAAATATTGTTGTACTTTTTCTTCAGGAGTCAATTGAACCCCTCCCTGTTTTGAAAGATTGTCTTTAACATTTCTCTTCCCCGGAAGATCCTTGTTTTAACCGTAGCGACCGGCATATCGATCATGACGCTAATCTCTTTGAGCGATAAATCATCCACGTACTTCAGCAGGAGCGGAATCCGATACTTATCGGGCAACTGCTTAATCGCGTCATGCATCTCGCCTCGAATTTCGCGATGAACGACTTGGGCATCGGGTTGGGGTGCTTCATCAGCCAAATGGTCCTGATAGGTCAAGCCGTCGGTGCCCGCAATCTCGGCATCCATCGAATACTCCGGCTTTCGTTTTCTGAGACGATCGATTGCGACGTTCGTTGCAATGCGATAGAGCCACGTCTTGAACTTGTACTGAGGATCGTACGTATCAATCCGGGTATACGCCCGAATGAACGTCTCCTGGGCTGCGTCTTCCGCTTCGCCACGATCATATAATATCTTATAAGCGACAGCAAAGACACCATTCTTGTACAGTTCTACCAGCTCAGCAAACGAATCATGATTCCCCGACCTCAATTCGTCTACTAAACGGGTGGTCAGCCGTTCCATCAATCCACTTCCCCTCTCCGCAACCTATGCGGTCATCTTTCTATACGAATCATTTTCTATGTAGGTTTCAAAAAAAATCGTGACAACAAAAAAAGTTCCCAAGTCCATTGTAGCAAAGGGACTTGGAAACCGTAAGGTCATCAGACAGTTTCACCTTCCAATAACAGGTTTTCTTTGGATTTCAAAATCGTCTCGCACAACTCAAACGCCAACTGGGCCGTCGTATCCTCATGGTCAAGCGCCGGATTCAATTCAACCAACTCAATCGCAATCAGATCGTCTGCCTTCATCGCTTCGGCCAAGATCGCTTTTCCTTCCGCGGCCGTCAGACCTTGATCGACCGGCGTCCCGGTGCCTGGCACAAGTTTTGCGTCCAAGCTGTCCATGTCGAAACTGAGATAGAAGCGATCGACACGTGCGCGCAAATAAGCGAGTGCTTCTTCCATCATGACGTCGACGCCCCGCGTCCGAATTTCTTCGACCGTGATGACTTTAATGCCAAGACGATTGATTTCTCGAATCTCACCTTCATCGATGTCTCGAAGCGCCATATAGACCAAGTGCTCAGGCGCGAGTTTGGGTTCACGTCCGCCGACTTCAGTCAAGCGAATATCTCCCATTCCCAGCGCCGCAGCAAGCGGCATGCCATGAATATTGCCCGATGGAGACGTTTCTCCCGTATTCAAATCAGCATGTGCGTCGACCCAGATGACGCCGTACGGTCCTGTTTTGGCAAGACCCGCTAGCGTTCCGATTGCCATGCTGTGATCGCCCCCAACGATCAAGGGGAATCGTTTCGCCTGTATCTCGATATCGACGACTTCTGCCAGTTCTTGGACCGTGTATAACACCCCGTCTACGCGTTTCAAATGCTCTTCACTGTTGATCATTTCAGATTCAGGTAACACCCGAATCGTCTGTCGCTTCGTTGAGGCCGGTAATAATGTCTCCAATCCAAGTGTGCGTAACTTTGATGGACCTTGCTCTACGCCATGTTTCCCCTGTCCATAGCGAAGCGGTACTTCAATATATGACCAATTCATCCCCATTTCCCCCTTGAACGTTTAATATCTTCATTGTAAACGCTACCAAAGTCGTGGTTCAACTTCACATCATGATGAATAAACATACAAAAAGGCAGCCTGAATGGTGGCAGGCTGCCTTTCTCTGTACTCTCAAGTGAATGGTTCATGGATTTAGGCAAAAAAAAACTTAAGTCATAAGTAACTTAAGAAAAAAACAAATGGTGGAGCCTAGCGGGATCGAACCGCTGACCTCCTGCGTGCAAGGCAGGCGCTCTCCCAGCTGAGCTAAGGCCCCTTAAAGGGAAAAATATGGAGCGGAAGACGGGATTCGAACCCGCGACCCCGACCTTGGCAAGGTCGTATTCTACCACTGAACTACTTCCGCAAAAACATGGTGAGCCATGCAGGGCTCGAACCTGCGACCCTCTGATTAAAAGTCAGATGCTCTACCAACTGAGCTAATGGCTCAAACCTGGTGGGGGGGGGCGGATTCGAACCGCCGAACCCGAGGGAGCGGATTTACAGTCCGCCGCGTTTAGCCACTTCGCTACCCCCCCAAGGAGTGCCGGCGAAAGGATTCGAACCCTCGACCCTCTGATTACAAGTCAGATGCTCTACCAACTGAGCTACACCGGCATATATGGTTTGATTGGTTAAAATTAAATGGTGGAGGATGACGGGATCGAACCGCCGACCCCCTGCTTGTAAGGCAGGTGCTCTCCCAGCTGAGCTAATCCTCCAAATGGTGACCCGTACGGGATTCGAACCCGTGTTACCGCCGTGAAAGGGCGGTGTCTTAACCGCTTGACCAACGGGCCTTAATATGGCTCCGCAAGTAGGATTTGAACCTACGACCTACCGGTTAACAGCCGGTTGCTCTACCACTGAGCTATTGCGGAACGATCTTGCCTGGCAACGTCCTATCCTCACAGGGGGAGACCCCCAACTACTTTCGGCGCTGAAGCGCTTAACTTCCGTGTTCGGCATGGGAACGGGTGTGGCCGCTTCGCTATCGCCACCAGACAAAAGAATATTAACATCGCCTCGAGGGCGTGTCAATCCATTTCAGGGTTGTTCCCTGAAAACTGAAGACTCATCAATTCATACAAACCATTAGACTAGATCAAAGCCTCGACCGATTAGTATCATTCAGCTCCACACGTCGCCGTGCTTCCACCCATGACCTATCTACCTCATCGTCT